>JANNJX010000264.1:0-2669 GCA_031396005.1 Burkholderiales bacterium | reverse complement strand
GCGCGGTACGCGGGGTTCAGCGGCGCGCTGGTGGCGGCGCAGGCGCAGGCCAGAAAGCACGTCGCCATCTCGGGGCCGTTGGGCAACACGATGGCGATGCGATCGTTGCGCCCGATGCCCGCGGCATTGAGCGCCGCGGTGGTGGCGGCCACCAGCGCGCGCAGGCCGCGGTAGTCGAGCGGCGCGCGGCCCGGCGCGGCGATGGCGACGGCGTCGTCGGCGCCGGCTTGGAGGAGATCGTGAAGTGTCATGATGGAACTACCGAAGAACTGCCAAGCCCGATTCTTGCCGATGCCAGACCTGCCCGCCACCGACGACGCCACCGCATTCCAGATCGCCCGAGCGCTGCTCGAAGGGTTCGACCGCCATTACCGCCTGTTCAGCGACACCAACCGTGCCGCCAAACGGCGCTTCGAGCGTGCCGACTGGCACGGTCAGCAGCAGGCCACGCGCGAGCGCATCGCCTTCTACGACGAGCGCGTGCGCGAAACCAAGAGCCGGCTGCAGATCGAGTTCGCCGCCGAGGTGATGCCGATGGAGGTCTGGCAGCAGGTCAAGCTGCTCTACATCGGCCTGTTGGTCGACCACCGCCAGCCCGAGCTGGCGGAGACCTTCTTCAACTCGGTGACGACCAAGATCCTGCACCGCAGCTACTTCCACAACAGCTTCATCTTCGTCCGTCCGACCATCTCCACCTCCTACATCGAGATCGACGAAGCGATCGGGCCGACCACCTACCGCGTCTACTACCCGACGCTCGACACTTGGCGCGAGACCTGGGTGCAACTGGTGCGCGACTTCGATCTGCAACTGCCGTTCGAGGATCTGGAGCGCGATGCGGGCGACGTCGTTGCGGAACTGCAGCGCCACCTGGGGCCGTGGCAGCCGCGCGCCAACTTCCAGATCCAGGTGCTGTCGAACCTGTTCTTCCGCAACAAGGGCGCCTACGTCGTCGGCAAGATCGTCAACGGCGGCCAGCAGACACCGATCGCGCTGCCGCTGCTGCACACCACCGACGGCACGCTCGCCATCGACACCGTCCTGCACACCGAGGACGACATGGAGATGCTGTTCAGCTACGCCCGTGCGTACTTCCTGGTCGACATGGCGGTGCCGAGCGCTTACGTGCAGTTCCTGCGCACGCTGATGCCGCGCAAGCCGCGTGCCGAGATCTACAGCGCAGTAGGACTGCACAAGCAGGGCAAGAACAGCTTCTACCGCGACCTGCTGCACCACCTGCGCCACAGCAGCGACCGCTTCCGCATCGCGCCGGGCATCAAGGGCACGGTGATGCTGGTCTTCGACCTGCCGTCGTTCCCGTACGTGTTCAAGCTGATCAAGGACTTCTATCCGGCGCGCAAGAACACCACGCGCGAACAGATCAAAGGCAAGTACCAGCTCGTCAAACGGCACGACCGCGTCGGTCGCATGGCCGACACGCTCGAGTACAGCAAGGTGGCGCTGCCGCTGGCGCGCTTCGAGCCCGAGCTGGTCGACGAGATGAAAACCTGCTGCGCCAGCATGCTGGAGATCACCGGCAGCAGCGGCAGCCTGCAGGAAATCATCATCGACCACGCCTACATCGAACGGCGGATGATCCCGCTCAACCTGTTCTTGAAGGACGCCACCGCGGCCGGCGACAGCGCCGCCATCGAGCGCGTGACGATCGACTACGGCAATGCGATCAAGGACCTGGTGGCCGCCAACATCTTCCCCGGCGACATGCTGTGGAAGAACTTCGGCATCACGCGGCAAGGCAAGGTGGTGTTCTACGACTACGACGAGATCGAGTACCTCGGCGACTGCAACTTCCGCCACGTGCCGCCGCCGGACGACGATGCCGAGCCGACTTCGAACGACGTTTGGTTCGACGTCGGCCCGAAGGACGTCTTCCCCGAAACTTTCGGCCCCTTCCTGCTCGGCAACGCGCGGGTGCGCCAGGCCTTCCTCGAGCACCACCCCGATCTGCTCGACCCGGATTTCTGGAACCTGCACAAGCAGCGCATCCTGGGCGGGGCGATGCTCGACGTGTTTCCGTACGAGCCGCAGCGGCGCTTCGTCAACCAGCGCGGCGGCGCGCGATCAGTTGCGTGATGTCGGGCTCGTCGTCGAGCACCGCGATGTGGCTCGTGCTCACTCGGCGATTGCCCATACACAGCGCGTAGGCCCCGTCTGCGACCCCGAGCCAACCTTGCGCCGTAGCCAAGGAGCGCCTGCTGTGGCGACGTTGCGGACATCGAACAGCTACCGGCGAGCGTCTGAGAACGGCCCGTTGCCCAACTTCAAAGTCCGCTTTCTGCATCGATCGCGCTTGGCCCGAGGGCGGCGCGGCGCCCGCGCTCATGCTGGAGTACCAGAAATCGCACGGTCGCCGCACCGCCCTCGGGCCGGTCGAGCCCGTGTTTCTTCGCCACCTCGTAGAAGAACTGCCGGCACCGGCAAGGCGGCGGGCGGGCCGCGGGCGCAGCGCATAGGCGCCGCCGAGGAACGCAGCCTTCGGGTCGGCGCGTGTACTCACGCGCTTATACGGTGGCTGCCGAAGCTCAACGCCTGCGCGCACCTCCACGGCAGCAACCCGCCCCCGATCTCAAGCCGGAGTGTTCGGCCCGCACCCCTGCAACGCCGCAATCACCTCCTGATCACTGACCTGCTCGAAGTCTTCGTAGTGC
>JANNJX010000241.1:0-2425 GCA_031396005.1 Burkholderiales bacterium | reverse complement strand
CCCGACGCCTCGCTGGCCGAGCGCGTCAGTGCGCTGATGACGCGCTGCGGCTTTCGCGCCAAGGGCCTGTTCGTGATGGATGGCAGCAAGCGCTCGGCGCATTCGAATGCGTACTTCACCGGCCTGGGCTCGGCCAAGCGCGTCGTCTTCTTCGACACGCTGCTGACACGCTTGTCGCCGTCGGAAGTCGAGGCCGTACTCGCGCATGAGCTCGGCCACTTCAAGCTGAAGCATGTGCCCAAGCGCATGCTGATGATGTTTGCCGCGAGCCTGGCCGCGCTGGCGCTGCTCGGCTGGCTGGCGCAGCAGCAGTGGTTCTACACCGGCCTGGGCGTGACGCCGAACATCGGCGGCGTGCCCAACGACGCGCTGGCGCTGCTGCTGCTGATGTTGGCGCTGCCTCCTTTGGCGTTTCTCGTCACGCCGTTTGCCGCGGCGATGTCGCGCAAGCATGAGTTCGAAGCCGATGCCTATGCGAGCGCCCAGGCCAGCGGACAAGACCTCGCCAACGCCCTCGTCAAGCTGCACGAAGACAATGCGGGCACGCTCACACCCGACCCGCTGTATGCGCGCTTTTACTACTCGCACCCGCCGGCGGCGGAGCGACTCGCTGCATTGAAAACGCCATGACGCGTGAGTAAGTTCGCGGCGCTCGATCTGGGGCGCGTGGTGGCGGCGCATGGCAGGCACTGCGTCGTCGAGTCGCCGGAAGGCGAGCGCACGATCTGCCATTTGCGCGGCAAGAAGAGCGACTGCGTCGTCGGCGATCAGGTGCGCTGGCAGGCGGCGGGCGACGAAGGCGTGATCGAGCACATCGAGTTGCGGCGCAACCTGCTGCACCGGCAGGACGAGTGGAAGACCAAGTCCTTCGCCGCGAACATCGATGCGGTGCTGGTGATCGTCGCTGCCGACCCGCCGTTCTCCGAATCGCAGCTCGCACGCGCGCTGATCGCCGCCGAGAGCGCCGGCATTGCCGCCGACCTGCTGCTCAACAAGTGCGACCTGCCGCAGGCCGACGCCGCACGGGCGCGGCTGGCGCCGTACCGCGCCATGGGCGTGCCGGTGCACGAGGTGGCGATGAAGGCCGTGCCCGATGCCGCGCGCGCCGTGCTGACGCCCTTGCTCACCGGCCGCACGACGCTCGTGCTCGGCCCCAGCGGCATGGGCAAGAGCACGCTGATCAACCTGATGGTGCCCGGTGCAGCCGCACAGGTCGGCGAGATTTCGGTCGCGCTCAATGCCGGCCGCCACACGACGACGACGACGACGTGGTACTGGATCGACGACGCCAGACAGAGCGCACTGATCGACTCGCCGGGCTTTCAGGAGTTCGGCCTGCGCCACATCGACGTGCTGCAACTGCCCGGCCTGATGCCCGACCTGCGCGCGTTTGCAAGCGGCTGCAAGTTCTACAACTGCACGCACCGCCACGAGCCGGGCTGCACCGTGATCGCCGCCGTCGAGCGCGGCGACATCAGCGCATCGCGCTGGCGCATCTACGGCGAGATCTGCGACGAACTCGCGCGCGGGCGCTATTAGGGTCGATCTGACTGGAGCCGCCCTCGCGGAGGGAGGCTGGAGGGAGCGGTCGAACATGCTGGAGCCCCTTCTCGGAGGGGGCTCGGGGGAGCCGTATGTTCGGCCGACAGCGAACGTGCTCGGTCTTCAACCGAGTACGTTTGCCAGCGACAGCAACGCCGCCAACAACAACCACAAGATCACCGAGCGCCAGACGAGGCCGACGACGCTTTGCAGATGACCCGCCTGCGCCGGTGCCCCGGGCGTTGAGCCGCGTGCTGACGCGGACTCCGGATTGCCGCCGACATCAAACGTCTTCGAGCGATCCGGCGTCACACCCGGTGCCGCTTGTCCTCCGAGCTGCACGCCGATGGCGCCGGCTGCGGACGCGAGCAGGATGCCTTCGTTCGGATGCAGCCACAACATGGCATCGCGCCGCCAGCCGTTGACCGCTTCTTCGAAGTTGCCGACGACGGCAAAGCCGAAGGCTGTGAGGCGCGCCGGCACATGGTCGATCAGCGAGAACGAGCGCTGCGCCAGGCCCATCAACCGTTCGTTGGCCGGTACGTCGAGCGTGCGGCTCTTGAACGCCCAGTAGCGGCTGGCGAACTCGGCCATGCGGTACAGGACGGCACCGGCGGGGCCGAGGCCCAAGGCTGAGAGCGCGATGAACCAGAAGAAGACGCCGAAGACATGGCGGTGCGCGGCCAGCAACGAGTGTTCGAGCACGTGGCGCAGCAGTTCGGTGCGCGGCAGTTCGCTGGCGTCGAGGTGGCGCCATTCGGCGAGCAGGCGGCGCACCTCGGCTTCGTCGCCGCGGTCGAGCGCGGCGCGGATGTCGGTGAAGTAGTGGCTGAACTGCCGAAAGCCGAGCGTGAGGTAGAGCACGGCGATGTCGAAGACGAAA
>JANNJX010000232.1:0-2585 GCA_031396005.1 Burkholderiales bacterium | reverse complement strand
ACATTGCCGGACGAGTAGCGCGTCGTGCCCAGGTTGTTGTGCACCGCATGGCCGAACTCGTGCAGCAGCGTCTCCATCTCGTCGAGGTTCAAGCCCTTGCGATCGAAGTTGACCACCAGAGCGGCTTGCGGCGCGCGCTTGCCCCGCGTCGCGCCGGTGCGGATCGGCCACACCGCAGCGTGGTTGTACTTGCCCGCGCGCGGGTACGGATCGACGTACAGCGTGGCCAGCGCACGGCCGCTCTTCACGTCGCGGGCCACATAGGCCTGCGCATCGGCATGCCATAGCTTCAAGCCCGGGACGCGCGTGTACTTCACGCCCATCGTTTTTTCGATAATGCGCATCACCAGCGCCAGGCTCTCCTGCGGCGGGAAGTAGGCGCGAAAGGCCTCCTGGTCCACGCTGTAGCGCGCCTGCTTGACGCGCTCGGTGTAGTAGGCGTTGTCCCAGCGCTCGAACTTTACGTCGGCCGGCGCCTTGCCGATGTCTTTGGCCTTGGCCTCGCGCAGCTCGTCGATCTCGCGCTTCTCGCGCTCGGTCACCGCCAGCCGCACCTCTTCGAGGAAGCGCTTGGCGTTGGCGGTGTTCTCGGCCATGCGGCGGCGCAGCGTGAAGTCGGCAAAACTCTCGAAGCCGAACAGCTTGGCGTATTCGAGACGCAGCGTCGCGATCTCGGCCAGCAACTTCAGATTGGCCTGGCCGCCCTCGTTCTGTTTGGCACGCCACAAGCGTTCGCGCGCGGCGGCACTTTGCGCCAACTCCATCACCGGGCCGTAGGTCGGGATGTCGAGTCCGAGCAGCACGCGGCCCTCGGCATCGCGCTTGGCGTTTTTCCATACAGCGTCGGGCACGCCCCTCAGCTCGCCTTCGGCAAACGCCACCTGCACGTTGCCATCGCGGATGTTCTTGTCGAAAGCTTGGCCGAGTTCGGTGATGCGGTCCTGGATCGCCTTGGCGCGCCGGCGTTGCGCCGGCGGCAAGCTGACACCCGAGTCTTCGAAACCTTCGAGAGTGGTCTTCACCAGCTCGCGGTCGATGGCGCCGCGCGGCTTCAGCGCCTTGGCTGCTTTGTAGAGCCTTTCGTTCTGGCCCAGCGTCGAGAAGAAGTCCTGCCAGCGCAGCTCGCAGGCCTCGCTCGCATCGCGCATCGGCTTGTCAGGGTGGACGTTGGAAAGCAGGTAGATCGGCCCCGCCAGATCTTCGGCCAGCGCATTGATGTCGTCATAGGCGCCGAGCCATTGCGAGCTGGGTTTGGCGCGCTCCAATCGGGTCACGGCGGCCCGCGCGAGCAGCAGATTCTCGGTGCAGACCGTTTCGAGAGCGGCCGCGTTTTGGTACTGTGGAAACGCCGGTCCCGGCAGGGACGGTGACGCTGCCGCCCAGCTGCTCGTGGCAGCGACGGCCAGCGCGAAGAACGTGATGCGGGTGCGCATATCGCCTCGTCAGGGGTAAATCGAAGGCGGCGATTGTGCCCGCGCGCCAGCCGCGCTCAGCGCGCCGCGCGACGACACGCGGTTTGCGCAGCCCGAGCCGCGGCCTTCAGCTCTCGACGACCAGGTCCTTGATCTGCTGCAGCGCCGTCGGGTCTTCGATCGTCGTCAGATCGCCCGGGTCGCGGCCTTCGCACACC
The DNA here is from genome assembly GCA_031396005.1 of Burkholderiales bacterium. GTDB lineage: Bacteria > Pseudomonadota > Gammaproteobacteria > Burkholderiales > Burkholderiaceae_C > CADEEN01. The sequence continues at coordinate 955 of JANNJX010000232.1, read as the reverse complement.
GCCTGGATGGCGCGGCGCAGCAGCTTGCCCGAGCGCGTCTTCGGCAGCACGGTGACGAAGCGCACGCGGCTCGGGCGCGCGACGGCGCCGAGCTGCTGATCGACCAGCTTCATGATCTCGCCTTCGAGCTTCAGCGGCTCATCGGTGGCCGACTTCAAGACCACGAAGGCCATCGCTACTTGCCCTTTCAGTTGATCGGCGACGCCGACGACGGCAACTTCCGCTACGTTCGGATGGCTCGAGATGCTCTCCTCGATCTCGCGTGTGCCCAGGCGGTGCCCTGCCACGTTGATCACGTCGTCGGTGCGGCCGAGGATGAAGTAGTAGCCGTCGTCGTCGCGGATGCCCCAGTCGAACGTCGAGTACACCTGCCGGCCCGGGATGCTCGACCAGTAGGTGCTGACGAAGCGCGCATCGTCGCGCCACACCGTCTGCATGCAGCCCGGCGGCAGCGGGCCGGCGATGGCGACGACGCCTTTCTGGTTGGCGCCGGTCAACTCCTCGCCCGTGTTTTCGTCCAACAGTTTGACGTCGAAGCCGTACACCGGCTTGCCCGGCGAGCCGAATTTGCTCGGCGCATTCTCGATGCCATTGCAGACGGAGAGGATCGGCCAGCCGGTTTCGGTCTGCCAGTAGTTGTCGATAACCGGCCGGCCGAGACCGTCGGCGATCCACTGCGCCGTTGTCTCGTCGAGTGGCTCGCCGGCGAGGAACAGCGCGCGCAGCGACGACAGGTCGTACTTCTTCAGCAGCGCCGGGTCGTGCTTCTTCAGCACGCGCACGGCGGTCGGCGCGGAGAACATCGACGTCACCTTGAAGCGCTCGACGAGCTGCCACCAGATGCCGGCGTCGGGGCGGATCGGCAGGCCTTCGTAGAGGATCGTCGCCATGCCGGCGATCAGCGGGCCGTAGACGATGTACGAGTGGCCGACGACCCAGCCGATGTCGCTGGTGG
>JANNJX010000189.1:0-3116 GCA_031396005.1 Burkholderiales bacterium | reverse complement strand
GCGCTGATGGCCGACGATTCGCAGACGCGCTTGAAGGGCAAGGCCACGCCGGGCAAGCGCGTGGCCTGGGGCGAGCCGCTGCCGCTGGACGACGTGAAGGCGGTGAGCAAAGCCTACGGCGTGTCGATCAACGACGTGCTGCTGGCCGCGGTGGCCGGCGCGATCGGCAGTTATCTGCGCAGCAAGGGCGATGACACCACCGGCCAACAGATCCGCGCCATGGTGCCGGTGAACCTGCGCCCGCCGGGTGACGCGTATCAACTCGGCAACCACTTCGGCCTGGTGCCGCTCGTGCTGCCGATCGGCCTGACGCATCCGGGCGAGCGCCTGTACGCGGTGCATGCGCGCATGAATGCGCTCAAGGGCAGCACGCAGCCGCTGCTGGCGTTCGCGTTGCTGGCCGTGTCAGGGCTGATGGTCAAGCCGATGCAGGACCTGATCACCGGCGTCTTTGTGCACAAGGCCACCGCGGTCATGACCAACGTGCCGGGGCCGAGCGAGCCGCTCGAGTTCTGTGGCCGCACAGTCAACCAAGTGATGTTCTGGGTGCCGCAGTCGGGCGACATCGGCATGGGCGTGTCGATCCTGTCGTATGCCGGCGGCGTGCAGTTCGGCCTCATCACCGACGCCAAGATGTGCCCCGACCCGCAGGCCATCGTTGCGCGTTTTGCACCCGAGTTCGAGCAACTGTTGCTGCTGGCGCTGATGTCGCCGTGGCCGATGATGGAGTAGATCGGAGACGCGACGCCTCTTCAGTCTTCCAACTCTTCCTTTGCCATCTCGACGTCGAGCCGCTCCATCGCATCGGCCGGCTCGCACGCCGCCGCGTCGGCATAGAGCTTCTCGGCGTCCTTCATCTTCTTGTCGCCTTCGAGCATGACCAGCCCGTTGGCGTACTCGACCATGCCGATCGCGCTCTGCGGGTGCAGCTTCAACGCCTGCTGGTACATCTTGAGGCCCGTGGCCTTGTCGGCGCCTTGCGTGCGGCCGAGCAGTGAGCCGACCTTGTCGATGACCTCGGCGTGGAAGGTGCCCAGGCTGATGTGCGCGTCGGCATGTTTCGGTGACAGCTTGATCGTCGTCTCCAGCGCGCTCTTGACCTTGCTGCCCAGACCCTGCGTCAGCGCCTTGGCCACGCTGATGCCCTGGCTGTAGCGGCCCAGCGCGTAGGCTTGGTAGTAGTAGGCGTTGGCGTTCTTCGGCTCTTCGGCTTGCAGCGCTTCGGCGCGCGCGGCCACTTCCTGGAACATCGCCAGCTTGGTCTTCTCGCTCTTCTCGACGTAGTTGGCGTAGATGGCCTGCGCCTTGTTGGCCACGGTGATGCCGGCGCCACCAGCCTTCAACCCGGCATCGAAGGCCTTCTGGAATTCGCCGCGGTGGAACAGCACCCAGGCTTCGAGCACCTTGGCGTCTTTCGGCAGCGGCTCGGCATCGCCGGCGTGCAGGCGCGTCCACTGCTTCTTCACGGCAGCGGCGTCGAGGTCGAACAGGTCGTACGGGTAAGCGGTCCACTTGGCCATGTCGATAGTCTCCTCTTGTGATCAATGACGATACGGCGCGACGAGCGAGTGCAAGTGGTCGCGCGACTTGGGCTCGATGTAGGGCATCAGCAAACTCAGCACGTGGTACGCGCCGCGCGCCAGTGCCGGGCCGGCGGTCTCGGGCTCGAGCGCGCGGCGTGGGTCGCGCACGTACTCGAACGACAACCAGTAGGTCAGCACGACCAGCATCGCCGTGGCCACCGGCTCGGCCTCGCGCGCGTCGATGCGCACCACGTTGCCGCGAGCCAGGCCGCCGAGGACGGACTGCACCGCACGGCCCTTGGCTTTCAAGATGTGCTGGAACTGCGTCTCCAACTTGCGGTTGTTCGACAGCAGGTCGTTCAGGTCGCGGTAGAGGAAGCGGTAGGCGCAGATCGTTTCGAACAGCATGTGAAAGAACAGCCACGCGTCTTCGACGTTGCGCACGTTGTCGGCAGCGAGCAGGATTTCAGCCAGCGCTTTCTCGTAGCGCGCGAACAGGCCGTTGATCAGCTCGTCCTTGGCCGGGTAGTGGTAGTAGAGGTTGCCGGGGCTGATCTTCAACTCGGCCGAGATCACCGTCGTGCTGACATTGGGCTCGCCGAAGCGGTTGAACAACTCGAGCGTCACGTCGAGGATGCGCTCGGCCGTGCGGCGGGGCTTCTTGGGGGGGGCGGCGGACATGTGGCGGCATCTTGCCCCAGGACGTGCGGCCGGTCGAGCCGGAGGAATCAGGGTTTGCCGCGGCCCCGGCTCGCCAGCACCAAGGCAATGCCGCCGAGGATGGCCACCGACGAGAAGACCAGGCGCAGCGTCAGCGCCTCCGACAGCCACCACACGCCACCGAGCGCTGCCAGTAGCGGCACCGAGAGTTGCACCGTCGCCGCGCGCAGCGACGACAGATGAGGCAGCGCCGCGTACCAGATCACGTAGCCCAGGCCCGAGGTGACGGCGCCGGAGGCAACGGCCAGCACGACGCCGTTCGCATCGGCGTGCGGCGCGCCGATGAAGAAAAGGCTGAGCCCGCTGACGAGCAGCGCCAGTGGTGCTGCACGCATGAAGTTGCCGGCCGTGGCCGCCACCGGTTCGCCGGCACCGCGGCCGCGCAGCGAGTAGACGCCCCAGGCGATGCCGGCTGCCGTCATCAACAAGGTGCCGATGAGCGGTGGCGCGGTCAGACCGGGCGACACGAGGACCAGCAGGCCGCTTACCGCGAGCGCAAAGCCGGCCCAGGCGGCCGGCGTGAAGCGCTCACCTGCGCGCAGGCCGACGACGAACATGGTCAGTTGCACCGCGCCGAACAGGATCAGCGCGCCGCTGCCAGCGGGCAGCGTGATGTAGGCGAAAGAGAAGGCGGCGACATAAGTCCACAACATCGCTGCGGCGAGCCAATCGGTGCGGGCTTTTACGGGCGGCCCACGGCGGCAGCGCACGATCGCCCACAGTACCAACGCGCCCGACACCAGCCGCACGCTGCCGAAGCTCGCAGCATCGATGCTCTGCTGCTGCAAAGCCAGCCGGCACAGCAGCGAGTTGGCGGCGAAGGCCAGCATCGCCAACGCAGTGAGCGCGATCGTGCGTGCGGGTGTGGAGGCA
>JANNJX010000183.1:0-5627 GCA_031396005.1 Burkholderiales bacterium | reverse complement strand
CATCGCTGCCTAGACTCGCTCCCCATTCACGCAAGGAATCAGGCGATGCAATGTTGGCGTGTAGGAGTTAGCCGATTCTTGGCCGGTATGAGTTGTTCGGCCCTCGTGGCTTGAGGCGGTGGCGGTGGCGGCAGCAGCGATGCACGCGCGTCCGGCGAGGACTTCGCGGCCGACAGGCCAACGCAGCGCGAGTCGTTTCTGGGCCTGGCGCCCGTGGGCACCGGCAGCGGGACGCTGCGCGACTTCACGCTGCAGGTCGGCGGCGTTCGGCGCGATGCGCCGGTGACGATCAACGTCGGCGGCGAGTTGCGCCTGCTGCCCGATGCATCGGGCGCGCTGACCAGCGTCGTCTACTGGTGTGACGGCGGCGTCTCGGGCATCGCCGGTGGCTGGAACGCGGGCACGCCGGCGACGCTGACCCAACACCGCTACAGCGCAGCGGGCAGCTACGAGATCGAGTACGCCACGCGTGACCCGAACCAGGGCTGGGACGCACGTTTTCTGCCGTCACGCTACTGGGGTGACGGCACCTCGTCGGCGATCATCGGTGACTGGAACACGGGCACGTCGGCGACGCTGACCCAGCACCGCTACGCCGCGCCGGCCACGTACCGCGTCGAGTACGCCACGCGCTATCCCGGCTACGGCTGGGACGCGACGGTGCGCGACATCACTGTGGTCGCCAGCGGTGCGCCGGCGCCCTCACCGTCACCGTCACTGGGCGCAGTCTGGCGGCCCTTCAATGCCTCGAGCCCGTGGAACACACCGATCGGCGCCAACCCTGCGCTCGAGACCGACAGCGCGTCGCTGATCAACGCCTTCATCCGCAGCACGCCCTACGGCGATCACCTCGACGTGAACATCGCCCGCTTCTCGATTCCGCTGTACCAAGCCAGCACCGGCACGGCGCTGCAGAGCGTGGCCGTCGGACTCGGCGGCGAAGGCTGGGGCGCGGGCGGTCTCGGCGCAACGGGGACGATGCCGATCCCGGCCGGCGCCACGCCGGACGATCCGTCGGACGCTCACATGGCGGTGCGCAGCGCCGACCGCACCCGCGAGTACGGCTGTTTCAACATGAACTTCAACCGCTCGCGCACCGGCGTCTGGTATGCCGACCTGTGTGCGACCAGCGACCTCACCGGCGGCGGCGTGCATCCGCCGGCAACGACGGCCAATCCATGGTGGACGGCGCACGGCCCACGCGCCTGCGGTTTCCCCCTGGTGGCCGGGTTGATCCGCGCCGACGAGATCCGCGCCGGCCGCATCGACCATGCGCTCGTCGTCGCCTACCCCGGCCTGAGGCGCAACCGCTTCATGTCACCGGCCAGCACGAACAGCGACGTCGGCGCCGATTACGGCATCCCGTGCGGCGGCCGCATCCAGTTCGACCCGAACATCGACGTCACCCAGCTCGGCCTGTCGCCGGCGGGCGTGACGATCATGCGCGCGTTGCAGCAGTACGGCGCCTACGTCGGCGACTACTCGGGCGCGCTGTCGATGTACGCCGACAACTCTGCCGACGCGCGCGCGTACTGGAACTCCGGCGTGCTCGGCACCTACGAGTTGCGCGACAAGATCGATCTGACGAAACTCCGGGTGATCCGACACGGCACGGTGTACACGTGGCCGCCGGGCATCTGAGGCGGCGTCAGCGGCGATCGCTCATCGCATGGGCGATCGTCGACAGATCGACGTACTCCAACTCGCTGCCCACCGGCACACCCCGCGCCAGACGCGTGACGGTCTTGCCGCGCACCCGCAGCGCCTGCGCCAGCGCATGCGCGGTGGTCTCGCCTTCGGCCGAGAAGCCGAGCGCCAGGATGACTTCCTGCACGGCCGGGTCGGCGGCGCGTTCGAGCAGCTCGGCGACACCGATGTCGCGCACGCCGACGCCGTCGATCGGCGACAGCCGGCCCATGAGCACGAAGTAGTAGCCACGGTAGCTGCCGGTGCGTTCGAGCGCGGCCTGGTCGGCCGGCGTTTCGACGACGGCGAGCTTGCTCGCATCACGCTGCGCATCCGCGCAGATGTCGCACAGCGTTTTTTCGCTGAAGGTGTGGCAACGCTCGCAGTGGTGCACCTGCGCCACCGCGCCCGACAGCGCGGCAGCGAGCGTCAACGCGCCGTCGCGGTCATGCTGCAGCAGGTGAAACGCCATGCGCTGCGCCGACTTGATGCCGACGCCGGGCAAACGGCGCAGGGCCTCGATGAGCGCAGAGAGCGACGGCTCAGAGCTCACGTCGAAAAGCGCGAACTTCCAAGCGACCGCCGCGGATCCGGCTTTGCTGGGCCGCTGGCGTGCCTTGCAGGCCGCGCGCTCGCAGTGCTCGCGCTCCTCGCCAGGCACAAACAGTCCACTGGACTGTTTGTGTCCAGGCTCGGCCCCCTTGATGGGGAAGCGGCGCAGCCGCTCGGGGGTGGGTCATGACCATCAGAAGGGAAACTTCATGCCGGGTGGGAGCGGCATGCCGGCCGTCAGCTTGCCCATCTTCTCCGCGCTGACCTCTTCGGCACGGCGCACGCCGTCGTTGAACGCCGCGGCCACCAGGTCTTCGAGCATGTCCTTGTCGTCGGCCAACAAGCTGGGGTCGATGGTGATGCGCTTCACGTCGTGTTTGCAGGTCATGACGACCTTGACCAGGCCGGCACCGGAGACACCCTCGACTTCCATCAGCGCGAGCTCGTCTTGCGCGCGCTTCATGTTGTCCTGCATCTGCTGGGCCTGCTTCATCAGGCCGGCCAGTTGTTGCTTCATCATGGTGAGGGACTCCTGGGTTTGACGGATCCGGGGACGATGCGTGCCGAGGAGAACTGGGCGAGCATCTCCTTGACCAGCGGGTCGTTGTGAATGATGGCTTCGGCTTCGCGCTGACGGCGCTCGCGCTCGGCGGTCTCACGCTTGGCGGGGCTGTCGGTCACCGCACCGGCCTCGACCTCGAGTTGCAGCGGCGCGATGCCCAGCGCTTCGGCGAGCGCGGCGCGCAGTTTCTCGACGTGCGTCGCTGAACGCAGCGATTCGCGCTCGACACGCAAGCGCCACAGCGGTTGCGCGCCGTCGCGCTGCTCGACCAATTGGGCCTGCATCGCCAGCTCGCGCACCAGCGCGCCGATCGACTGGCGCTGGTTGAGCATCGCCACCAGCGCCAGCCAGCGCTCGCCGAGCGGCGTGGGCTCGAGCGCTGCGGCTGCAGGCGCCGGCGCAGTCACCGGGGGCGCAATGGAGGCGCCCTCAGCGGGCATGTCGTCGAGCCAAGACGGTGGCTCGGGTACGCGCACCGCCAGCACCGGCGCCGGTGCAGCCGGCGCGAGGCTGGTGCGCGGCGTCGGCTTGACCAGCGCCGCGGTGGCAGGCGCTGGCTTCGATGCCGGCGCGGCCACCACAGGCGGCAACAGCTTTGCCGGCGCACCGCCGCCGCCTGCCGGCAGGGCCGCCGGAGCAAAGGCCAGGAAGCGCAACAGCACCATCGACAAGCCCGCATGCGCGTCCGGCGCCAGCGTCAGCTCCTGGCGGCCGTGCAGTGCAAAACTGTAGAGCAGTTGCGTCTCGTCGGCCGGCAGCAGCGCCGACAACTCGCGCGTCACCGGCGTGTCCGGGTCGGTCTCGGGCAACGCACCGGGCACCGCTTGCTCGATCGCCATCTGCTGCAGCAGCGTCGTCAGCTCCTCGAGCGTGCCTGCGGCCGACAGGCCGTGCTCGCGCAACGCATCGACGGCGGCCAGCACCGCGCGCCCATCGCGCGCCGCCAGCGCGCGCACGAAGCGCTCGGCGTGGCTGCGATCGACGCTGCCGAGCATCGCGCGCACGGCATCGGCGTTGAGTGATCCGCCGGCGTAGGCGATCGCCTGGTCGGTGAGCGACAGCGCGTCGCGCATCGAGCCGCGCGCGGCGCGCGCGAGCAGACGGATCGACGCGTCGTCGAAGGCCACGCCCTCGGCCTTCAACACCTGCTGTAAATGCTCGGCCACCGTGTCGGGCGCCATCGGCCGCAGGTTGAACTGCAGACAGCGCGAGAGCACGGTCGGCAGCATCTTTTCCGGGTCGGTCGTTGCCAGCACGAACTTCAAATATTCGGGCGGCTCTTCGAGCGTCTTCAACAACGCGTTGAACGAATCCTTGGTCAGCTGGTGCGCCTCGTCGATCATGAAGATCTTGAAGCGGCCGACGCTCGGCTTGTAGGCCGCGCGTTCCAACAGGTCGCGGATCTCGTCGATGCCGCGGTTGCTGGCCGCGTCGAGCTCGATGTAGTCGATGTAGCGGTCGGCGTCGATCTCGGTGCAAGCGGTGCAGACGCCGCACGGCGACGCGGTGATGCCACCCTCGCCGTCGGACCCGGTGCAGTTCAGGCTCTTGGCGAGGATGCGCGACACCGTCGTCTTGCCGATGCCGCGCGTGCCGGTGAACAGGTACGCGTGGTGCAGGCGGTTCTGCTCCAGCGCATGCGTCAGCGCGGTGACGACGGCGCCCTGCCCAACCATCTCCGAGAACCGCCGTGGGCGGTACTTGCGTGCGAGCACGACATAGCTCATGCAGGTCATTCTAGAGGGACGTGTACGGGATAATCATCGGCTATGAGCCCGCTCACCTACGAACAAGCCGGCGTCGACTACGACAAGATCGATCCGCTCAAAGTCGCCGCGCAACGCGCGGCCGCGTCGACGGCATCGCAACTCGTGCAGCATGGCTTTGCCGAAGTGCAGGCGTCGCGCGGCGAGTCGGCGTACGTGGTCGATGTCGGGCCGTTCTATCTCGCCAGCATCGTCGAGTGCCTGGGCAGCAAGGCGCTGGTCGCCGACGAGATGGCGCGCCTGACCGGCACGAGCCACTACGCGGGCATTGCGCAGGACACGATCGCGATGGCGGTCAACGACCTCGTCACTGTCGGCGCGACGCCGCTCATCGTGCAGGCCTACTGGGCCGCCGGCGGCAGCGACTGGTTCGGCGATGCAGCGCGTTCGCTGGCCCTCGTCGAAGGCTGGAAGCGTGCCTGCGAGATCTGCGGCGTGGCCTGGGGCGGCGGCGAAACACCGGCGCTGGCCGGCATCGTCGAGGCCGGGCGCATCGACCTCGCCGCCAGTTGCACCGGCATCGTCAACCCGAAGCAGCGCCTGTCGGTCGGCGACGCGCTCGGCGACGGCGATGCGATCGTCATGCTCGCCTCGTCGGGCATCCACGCCAACGGCGTGAGCCTGGCACGCAAGGTCGCCGAGCGCTTGCCGCAAGGCTGGCTGACACCGATCGATGACCGGGGCACACGCTACGGCGACGCGCTGCTCGCGCCGACGACGCTGTACTCGCCCGTCACCGAAGCGCTGTGGAAGGCCGGCATCCGATTGCACTACTGCGCCAACATCACCGGCCACGGCTGGCGCAAGCTGCTGCGCCATCCGAAAGCGCTGACCTACCGCATCACGCAGGTGCCGCCGGTGCCCAAGGTGCTGGCCTTCATCGCTGAGCACGCCGGCCATGACGCGCAAGAGGCGTACTCGACGTTCAACATGGGCGCCGGCTTTACGCTCTTCGTCGCCGGTGCCGATGCAGAGCGCTGTGTCGACGTTGCACGGGCGCAAGGCATCGACGCCTTGATCGCCGGTCGCGTCGAGGCCGGGCCGAAGCAGTTGCTGGTGGA
>JANNJX010000173.1:0-1743 GCA_031396005.1 Burkholderiales bacterium | reverse complement strand
TCGATGTCGGGGAACTGCTGGATCTTCATCGCCCGAAAGCCCATCACGCCGAGGATCGTCAGCATGATGAACAGCAGGATCGACGGGACGGGCTTGTGAATCGACCAGGCGGAGACGTTGATGTTCATGTCGATCGCCCCTCTACTTGTCGGCGATGCGAACCACGTCGCCATCGGCGAGGAAGCCCGCGCCTTGCGCGACGACGCGCGCATCTTTGGGCAAACCGCTGGTGACTTCGATGCGCTCTCCCACACGTGAGCCGACGTTGACTTTCAACTGCCGCACCTTGTTGTCGGGCCCGATCTGGAAGACCCAGTTGAAGCCGTCGCGCAGCACCACTGCCGACTGCGGCAGCGTCATGCCGTCGCGCTCGCCAACGGCGAAGTCGCCGCGCGCGAACATGCCGGCCTTGGCGTTGCCCGGCTGCGGCAAATCGACATAGACGACGCCGTTGCGCGTGGCCGCATCGACCACCGGTGCGACGGTGCGCACCGTGCCGGCCACGGCGCTGCCGCCGGCCGCTGTGACCTGGACCTTTTGCCCCGGCTGGATGCGCGCCAGTTCGGTGGCGGTGACGTCGCCGCGCCATTCGAGACGCTCCTTGCGAATCAGGCGGAACAGCTCCTGCCCCGGCTGCGCAACCGCGCCGACGGTCGCGCTGCGCATCGAGATCACGCCGTCGTCGGGGGCGGTGATGCGGGTTTGCGCCAAGCGCACCTCGGCGGCGCGCAGTTGCGCGCGCAATGAATTCGCGCGCGCCTTGGCCGTGGCCTCGGCCGTCACGTACTGCTGGATCTGCTGCGCGCTGATGGCGCCGCTGGCCTGCAACTGCCGTGCGCGATCGGCGTTGGCCGCGGCCTCGGCCTGGTTGGCGTCGGCTTCGGCGACACCGGCGCGCGTGGCCGCGGCGTCGGCCGACAGCGTGTCGGCCGACAGCAGCGCCAGCACCTGGCCGCGCTTGACGCGGTCGCCGACCTGCGAGCGCACTTCCGTCAAGCGCAGGCCCTGTGCTTCGGCGCTGATGATCGCTTCCTGCCACGCCATGACGTTGCCGTTGGCGCTGACGGTGATCGGCCAGCGGCCTGACTGCGGCGTGGCCGCGGTGACGGTGAGCGCGGCTTTGGGCGCCGACGCGCCTGCAGCGGCCGGCGGTGCCTTGTCGTCGGCGGCCCAGACGGCAAACGCCGCGGCGAGGGTTGCCGCACCGAGGATGAGGAGTTTGTGCTTCATGGTCTTGCTTGCGGTGTTGAGTCGCTTGGGTTCCAGCCTCCACCGAGGCTGCGGTAGAGCGTGATCCACGCGGCGACGCGCTCGCGCTGCACGTTGACCAAGGCGTTCTGCGCGTTGAGTGCGGTGCGGCGCGCTTCTTCGCGGTCGATCAGGCTGCCGGCGCCGATGCGCCAGCGCTGTTCGGCGGCAGCGAAGTAGTCGCGAAACCCTTGCGCCGCGCGTTGCGCCTGGCCTTCGCGGCGCGTCGCTGCATCGAGGCGCAGCAGCGCTTCTTCGACTTCAGCAACCGCGCGTCGAAGCTGGCCGTCGAACGACGCGCGCGCGTCGTCGTAGCGCGCCCGCGCCGCGTCTTCGTTGGCGCGGCGCGCGCCACCGTCGAAGATCGGCAGCACCAGCGACGGGCCGAAGCCCCACGCCGTGCCGTCGGTGCTGGCGCCGCCGACGCGCAGCACCGAGGCGCCGAGGTTGCCGCTGAAGGTCAGGCGGGGGTAACGCGCGGCTTCGGCCACGCCG
>JANNJX010000152.1:0-2076 GCA_031396005.1 Burkholderiales bacterium | reverse complement strand
GGCAGAAGACGGGCGCCGACGCCACTTCACCTGTTTCTACAGTCACTGCGACAACATCGTCATGCCGGCGTCCACTGCGCTGCTGCCCGGCGCCGACAACCGCCACATCGACGGCATGCCGCACATCGCGCTGGTCTATGCACCCCCAGTCTGGGCCGAGGTGCTGCGGCGCGTCAAGCCCGACGCGCCGTGATCACGATTTGGCGAGCACGCCGCGCCGCATCTGATCCAACTCGATGCTCTCGAACAGCGCCTTGAAGTTGCCTTCGCCGAAGCCCTGATCGCCCTTCCTCTGAATGAACTCGAAGAAGATCGGCCCGAGTTGGTTCTCGGAAAAGATCTGCAGCAGCAACTCGCCGGCCTTGCCGTCGATCAGCACCTTGCGCTGCTTCAACTCGGCCACGTTCTCGCCGTGGCCGGGGATGCGCTGGTCGACCAACTCGTAGTAGGTGTCGATCGTGTCGAGCAGCGTCACGCCGGCCGCACGCAGCGCATCGACCGTCTTCAACAGATCGGTCGAGCCCAGCGCGATGTGCTGGATGCCCTCGCCGTGGTACTTGTCCAGGTACTCCTGGATCTGCCCGGCCTTCTCGTTGCCCTCTTCGTTGATCGGGATGCGGATCTTGCCGCAGGGGCTGGTCATCGCCTTGCTCTTGACGCCGGTGACCTGGCCTTCGATGTCGAAGTAACGCACCTCGCGGAAGTTGAACAGCCGTTCGTAGAACCCCGCCCACTCGGCCATGCGGCCGCGGTGCACGTTGTGCGTCAGGTGGTCGATGTACGTCAGGCCGTGGCCGGGGGTGTTCAACGCGTCGCCACTGACGCCCGGCAACGGCTCGAAATCGACAACGAAGAAACCGATGTTGCCGATGTCGCCCGGCTGCGCGCCATGCTTGCCGCGCCACTTGTCGACGAAGTAGATCAGCGAGTCGCCGATGCCCTTGATCGCCGGGATGTTCAACTCGCCCGGCCCAGCGACACCGGCATAACCCCAGGCGCCGAGCGACAGCGCGCGCTCGTACGCGGCCTTGACGTCGTCGACGCGAAACGCGATGGCGCAGATCGACGGCCCGTGCAGCCGCGCAAAGCGCTGCGCGAACGAGTCCGGCTCGGCGTTGACGATGAAGTTGATGCCGCCCTGCCGGTACAGCACGACGTTCTTGTGGCGGTGGCGCGCGATCGGCTTGAAGCCCATGCGCGCGAACAGCGCGCCCATCGCGGACGGGTCCGGCGCCGCATACTCGATGAACTCGAAGCCGTCGGTGCCCATCGGGTTGTCCCACGGAGTCAATTGCATGGCGGTCCTCGCTGCAACTAGGCTGAGGTCAGCACTGTAGTCCAGCGCTCGGGCGTTATGACTCGTCGATCTCGCGCAGCAACTTCATCGCGCTCGTGCTCGACAACTGCAGCAATGCGGCGACGGCGGCCACATCGTCGGGCAGCGCCGCGTTGTCCCAGCCCTGCGTCGAATGGCGCGCCACGCGCACTGCCAGCAGCACGTTCTTCACTTGCGAAGCTTCGGCGTGGTGGTCGTCGCCGAGGCGGATCAACAGCGCCGGCAGGCGCCACGCTTTCATCAGCGCCTGCTGCAGATCCGACAGATCGATGCCGAGCACGGCCTGCTGCGCGTCGGCCGAGCGCAGCGTGGCGTCGGCATCTTGCCGGCGCGCGATTTGCTGCGCCAGGCCGGGCGCGTGGCACCACAGCAGCAACTCGGCAAAGTCGTGCAGCAGCGCCGCCTCGTGCAGCACTGCGGCGTCGGGGTCCATCCGATGCGCCGCAAAGCCGAGCGCGAAGCGCGCCGCGCGGTGCGAACGCCCGATCACCTCACGCACGCCGGCGAGCGCTTCTGGCGTATCGCCGAGCAGGTCGTCGATCGTCAGCAGCGACGAGAAGGTGCGAAAGAACGGGCCCACGCCCATCAGCACCAGCGCTGCCGTCACCGTCTCGACCTCCGTGTCGCGCCGGCTCACGGTGCCGACATGCGACAGCAGCTTCAACGTCATCAGCGGATCGGCGCCGATCGATTCGGCGATGGTGTGCGCATCGACAGCATCTTCATGATCGATCAGCTCG
>JANNJX010000132.1:0-1840 GCA_031396005.1 Burkholderiales bacterium | reverse complement strand
GCGCACGATCGGCCGCGGCGACGTTTATCTGTCGGCCGACGTGATCGCCGGCGGGCGCACGCCGCGCGGCCATCCGGAAGGGCTGCGCGAGGCCTTCGCCAACCTCTACGCCGAAGTGGCGCAGGAGCGCATGGCGCTGTCGCTCGGCGAAACGCCGCTGCAGCGGCCGTACCCGCGCGTCGAGGACGGGGCGCACACGATGGCGTTCATCGAGGCCTGCATTGCCTCGCATGACAGCGGCGCGTGGCGCGACGTCGCTGCATCACGCGACTCGGCCGGCTCACCCGATCAGCGGCACGCCTAGCGCCGCCAGCGTGCCGGCGGCCAGCACGCCGGTGGCACGAATGCCCTTCAAGATCTGGAAGTAGCGCACGGCGGTCGCTGTGGCCGGACCCATGTTGCCGTCGATCGGCCCTTCGTACAGGCGCAGGGCGTGAAGCTGGAGTTGGGCCTGCATGACCTGAAGTCGAAGGCGCTCGGTCTCGGTGAGCTGCGGGCCGGCCGCATGCGCCGCGTGCCGGGTGGCGACGACGGGCAGCGTCGGCTCGGCTCGCGTGGTCACTGCGGTGGACGCTGCGCTGCGCAGCAGGCCGACCGCGCGCGACCGGCTGCGCGCCCTGGGCGCTGGCGTTCCCTGCTGCGGCGCATACGCTACCAGCGGCAGGCCGAGCGATCCATTGCGGGCCTCTTCAGCCACCTCCGATGCGACGGGCGTTGCCTGCGCCGCAGTGGCGGGCGCCACGTCCGCCGGGCCGCTGACCAACGATGAGATGCTTCGAAAGAGGTTGCTCATGACCTGTGGTTACCGCTGAGCCAAATTCTCGGCGACCTGCCGTGCCGCAGGGCCCACCCAAGTGCGGGGTCGGTCAGGCCAACGCGCGCTCGATTTCCGCGAACGTCGTCGCGATCGGCGTGATGTCGATGGCGACGCCGGTCTGGCGTTCGATCTGCGCGCGCGAGACGACGCCGCGCACGCGCTGCGGCGAGCCGGCGTCGCCGGGCTCGACGACCAGCAGGTGGTTGCGGCCGAAGCGCTGCAGCGTGGCCACGAGGTCGCCCACCGACGCGCTGCGCAGTGCCGAGAACGGGATGGCGTCGAGCGCGGACAGCGCCGTCATCACGTCGGCCACGCAGAGCTCGTCCCAGCGCAGGCCGCGCTCGTGCACGAGGCGCATCTGACGGTCGCCATGCAGATCGGTCGTCGTCACCAGGCCCTCGATGGCAGGCATTTCGGAGATGACGAAGAGCATGCGCACGCCGAGGTAGATCATGGCCTGCTCGGCCTGCCGCAGCTGCGCCTGCGGCTGCACCGTGGCTGCCTTGATGCGCGACAGGTCGGTCATCACCGACACCGCCGGCGAGTCGAGCGTCGCCGCCTGCGTCTGCCAGGGCTCGGCCTGTGCGATCGCGGAGCCGGCCTGGAGCCGGAACGTGGGCAGTACGGCGTTGCGGTTCACGGCGGCGACTCCTCGACGTGTGGCGGGCTACGTGCCCGGCGCTCTGCACACGGTACGCCGAATGCGCGCCGTTGACCATAGCGCCTCGAGCCCAGCCGGGCAGGCCAGCTGGTGCGGCTGGCGCCGCAGGGCCTGCCTACAATCGATCAGAGGACAAAAGGAGAGAACCCATGCAAGTTGCCGCCTCGATCTTCAAGGCTTACGACATCCGCGGTGTGGTCGGCCAGACCATCGACGAGGCGTTTGCCGAACACCTCGGCCGGGCCTTCGGCTCCGAAGCCGTCAAGGTTGGCGAGCGCGCGGTCGCGGTCGGCCGCGACGGGCGGCTGTCGGGCCCCGGGCTCGTGGCGGCGCTGATGAAGGGCCTGGCTTCGACCGGCCTG
>JANNJX010000650.1:0-2794 GCA_031396005.1 Burkholderiales bacterium | reverse complement strand
TGCCGCCCGGTGTGCCGCGTGCGCACGCCGATGCAGCGCAACTGCCGCTTCTTCCACAACGCGCCGAGCGCCGAGACCGCCGGCTTCCGGCCCTGCCTGCGCTGCCGGCCGGAGCTGGCGCCGGGGCTGTCGCTGGTCGACTCGCCGCAGGTGCTGGCCCAGCACGCGGCGCGCATGATCGACGAGGCGGCGCGCGCCGGCGACGACCTCTACCTGCCGGCGGTGGCCGAGCGTCTGGGCGTCACCGACCGCCACCTGCGCCGCATCTTCGCCGCGTCGCACGGCGTCTCGCCGATCGACTATCTGACGACGCAGCGCCTGTTGCTGGCCAAGCGGCTGCTGACCGACACGCCGCTGCCGGTGACCGAGGTCGCGCACGCCAGCGGCTTTGCCAGCCTGCGCCGTTTCAACGACGCCTTCTCCACGCGCTACCGCATGAGCCCGACATCGCTGCGCAAGGAGCGCCGCTTCACGCCGCGCGGCGCGCTGCTGCTGCGCCTGGCGTGGCGGCCGCCGTACGACATCGACGGCGTGCTCGCCTTCATCGCCGCGCGCTGCGTGCGCGGCGTCGAAGCGGTCGATGCGGCGACGCTGTCGCTGCGGCGCACGCTCGTCGTGATGCACCGCGGCGAGCCGCTCGCCGGCTGGCTGGCGGGCCGCTTCGTGCCCGAGCGCTGCGAGTTCGAGCTGCAGGTGGCGGCGTCATTGCTGCCGGCGCTCGGCGTGGTGCTCGAACGCGTGCGCCAGGGACTCGATCTCGATGCCGACCCGTCGTTGATCGACAGCGCATTGGGCAATGTGCCCGGGCTGCCGGTCGCCGGCCTGCGTGTGCCCAACGGTATGGATGGTTTCGAATCCGCCGTGCGCGTGATCCTCGGCCAGCAGGTCACGGTGGCGGCCGCGCGCACGCTGGTGTCGCGTCTGGTCGAACGCTTCGGCACGGCGATCGACACGCCGCATGCCGACCTGACGCGCTGCTTTCCCGACGCACGCGTGCTGGCCGCAGCGAGCGCGGAGGCGATCGGCACGCTCGGCATCGTGCGTCAGCGGGTCGGCGCACTGCAGGCGCTGGCGCGTGAGGTGCACGCCGGCCGCATGGCGCTGCACCGCGGCGCGCCGCTGCTGGCCACGCAGGATGCGCTGCGTGCGCTGCCCGGCGTCGGCGAGTGGACGGTGCAGTTGATCGCGATGCGCGCGCTGGCCTGGCCCGATGCCTTCCCCGCCACCGACATCGGCGTGCTGAACGCACTCGGCACGCGCGACGTCAAGGCGGTGGCGGCGCGAGCCGAAGCCTGGCGGCCGTGGCGCTCGTACGCCGTGATGCGACTGTGGCAATCATTGGAGAGCGGAACATGACGATGACGATGCAACCCAGCAAAAGTTCGATGACGACGCTGCGCCAGGCCTTCGGCGGCGTGCCGCTGGCAGCGCAAGCCACGCTCGACTCGCCGCTCGGCCCGCTGACGGCGTTGGCGACGAACGAGGGTCTCGCCGGTTTGTGGTTCGACGCGCAGAAGCATCACCCGGGCGACCTCGACGCGCCGGTGGATGCGAAGAACGCGCACGTCGCGGCGATGCAGCGCTGGCTCGACGCGTACTGGTCGAACAAGAATCCCGCGCCTGAAGACGTCACGCTCGACCTGCAAGGCACGGTGTTTCAACGCACGGTGTGGCGGGCGCTGCTCGGCATCGCGCTCGGCCGCACGCGAACCTACGGCGAGATCGCAGCGCAGGTCGGCCCCGGAACCGCGCCCCGCGCGGTGGGCACGGCCGTCGGCCGCAACCCGGTGTCGATCCTCGTGCCCTGCCATCGCGTCATCGGCGCCAACGGCTCGCTCACCGGTTATGCAGGTGGCCTGCCGCGCAAGGAAAGGCTGTTGCAGCACGAAGGCGTTTTGTTGGCCCCCCCCCTTGCAGGGGGAGGGAGTGAATTGCAAACATGAAACCCGCCGACATCGCCGAGCTGATCGCGCTGGCCGCGATCTGGGGCGCTTCGTTTTTGTTCATGCGCATCGGCGTCGTCGAGTTCGGGCCGCTGGCACTGACTGCGCTGCGCGTCGGCGGCGCCACGCTGTGCCTGCTGCCGCTGCTGATGTGGCGCGCGCAGATGGGCGCGCTGCGCACGCACTGGAAGGCGATCGCCGTCGTCGGCCTGTTCAACTCGGCGCTGCCGTTCGTGCTCTTCGGGATCGCGGCGCTGGCGATCGACGCCGGCCTGTCGTCGATCTTCAACGCCACCGCGCCGCTGTGGGGCGCGCTGGTCGCGTGGCTGTGGTTGCACGACAAGCTCTCGGCGTCACGCGTGCTCGGCCTCGTCATCGGCTTCGTCGGCGTCGTCTTGCTGGCCTGGGACAAGGCCAGCTTCAAGCCCGGCGCCCACGGCGTCAGCGCGGGCTTCGCCATCGGCGCCTGCCTGCTGGCCACGCTGTGCTACGGCTTCGCCGCCAACTACACGAAACAGCGCCTGACCGGCGTGCCGCCGCTGGTCGTGGCCGCGGGCAGCCAGGCCGCGGCCACGGCCGTGCTGCTGTTTCCCGCGCTCTGGTTCGTGCCGCAGACGATGCCGGGCGCCGCGGCGTGGGGCGGCGTCGTCGTGCTCGCCGTGTTGTGCACCGCTGTCGCTTACCTGCTGTACTTCCGCCTCATCGCGCATGTCGGCGCGCCGCGCGCCATCACCGTGACCTACCTGATCCCCGTCTTCGCCGTGCTCTGGGGCGCGCTGTGGCTGCGTGAGGAGATCACGCTGTCGATGGCCGTGGGCTGCGCGATCATCCTCGTCGGCACGGCGCTTGCG
>JANNJX010000116.1:0-5646 GCA_031396005.1 Burkholderiales bacterium | reverse complement strand
AGAACCTGCGTTTCCGCAGCAACCTCGACCAGCACAAGTGGGACGGTGCGGTTCGGGAGCACCAGCAGATGGTCGAGCTTCTGCGGGCGCGTGCGCTCGGCGTACGCGGCCAGCGCGATCGCGTCGCCGCTGGCCGGGGGATCGGGAGTGAACAGGTCTTTCATGGCGGCGGGCAGTGTAGCCAGCAGCCGCGCACCCGCATTGGCTCTCTTGCTGTCACACGGCCGAAAGACTACCGTCGCATGCTGCCCGATCCCAACAACAGGAGACAAGCAATGAAGCAAGTCACTTTCATCGGCGCGCTCATGCTCGCCGCCGCGCTGTCGTCAGCACCCGCGTTGGCCGACAACAACCATCACCAGCGCGGCTGGAACAGCGAGAAGGGCCGCCCGCTCGTCATCGGCCACCGGGGGGCCAGCGGCTACCTGCCCGAGCACACGTTGGAGAGCTACGCGCTGGCGATCGAGCTCGGCGCCGACTACATCGAGCCCGATCTCGTGGCGACGAAAGACGGCCACCTGATCGCGCGCCACGAGCCGAACATGATCAACACCACCAACGTCGGCCAGCTGCCGCAGTTCGCCAGCCGCAAGCGGACGCTGGCCGTCGATGGTGTGCCCGAAGTCGGCTTCTTCGCCAGCGACTTCACGCTCGCCGAGATCAAGACGCTGCGCGCGGTGCAGGCCTTCGGCGAACGCGACCAGGGCTTCAACGGCAGCTATGCGATTCCGACCTTCGACGAGGTGATCCATCTGGCCAAGCGCAAGGGCGCCGAAGAAGGCCGCACGATCGGCGTCTATCCCGAGACCAAGCACCCGACGTTGCACCAGAGCCTCGGCCTGGCGCTCGAAGACCGCGTCTTGCACGTGCTGCAGCGCCACGGCTGGAATCACCGCAGCGCGCCGGTGTTCATTCAGAGCTTCGAGCAGGCGAACCTGAAGTACCTGCGCACGAAAACCTCGGTGCGACTGGTGCAACTGGTCGATGCCGACGACGTGGCGCCGAACGGTGCGATCACCTACGCCGCACCGTTCGACCGCCCGTACGACTGGGCCGTGGCCGTGCCTCCCCGCGCCGGCACCTTCGGTGACCTGCTCACGCCGGCCGGTCTGGCTGAAGTGCGCACCTATGCCGACGGCATCGGGCCGTGGAAGCCGTACCTCATCAGCGCCGCATGCCTCAAGATCGAAGCCGGCAAATGCGTCGATGCCAATGGCGATGGCTTGGTCAACGACGCCGACCGCAAACTGCTGCCGGCCAGCGCCGTTATCGCCAATGCGCATGCGCAAGGCCTGCTCGTGCACCCGTACACCTTCCGCAACGAGCAGCGCCGGCTGGCGAGCGACTACAAGGGCAACCCCGTCAACGAGTACCTTACGTTCTACGAAGCCGGCGTCGACGGCCTGTTCTCCGACTTCCCCGACAGCGCCGTCGTTGCGCGCTCGTTGTGGGTGTTGAAGAACGACCCGGATGCTGCACGCTGCCTGGTGCAAGGCAAGCACCGCCGCCACAGCAGTTGCAAAGGCCTGCGCTGGTTGAACGCGAACTGAGGCCACGTTTGGGCTGAGCGCTTCGATACCTCAGCCCGAACGGGATGAGGATCAACGGCGCGGACCGTTCGCCCTGAGGTATCGACGGCCCCCGGCGTCGCGGCTCAGCCCGAGCGCAGCGACAATCTCACGGTGACTTCCACCGCTACCGCCGACTCGCGCCAAGCCTGGCATCGCCTGGCCATCGTGCTGGCGCTGATGACGATCGGCAGCGGCGCGATGTACGTCATCGCCGTCGTCCTGCCTGCGGTGCAGGCCGAGTTCGGTGTCGCCCGCGCCGATGCGTCGCTGCCTTACACGCTGATGATGGTCGGCTTCGGCCTCGGCGGCATCTTCATGGGCAAGCTCGCCGATCGATTCGGCGTCATGGTGGTGGTGCTGATCGGCAGCGCGGGCCTTGGCGTTGGCTTCATCGTCGCCGGCATGGCGGGCAGCCTGATGGCGTTTGCGCTCGTGCACGGCGTGCTGCTCGGCGCGCTCGGCAGCGCGGCCACATTCGCGCCGCTGGTGGCCGACACGTCGCTCTGGTTCGTCAAGCGGCGCGGCATCGCGGTGGCCATCTGCGCCAGCGGCAACTACGCCGCCGGCGCGATCTGGCCGCCGATCGTGCAGCACTTCGTCGAGACCATCGGTTGGCGCAGCACGTATGTCGGCCTCGGCGTGTTCTGTGCGCTGACGATGCCGTTGCTGGCGATGGGGTTGCGCGCGCGGCCGCCGGCCGCCGTGGCGTCATCGCCGGCCGGCGGCGCGGTTGTCTCGAGCCGCCCGTTCGGCCTCGGCCTCACCCAAGCGCAGACGCTGCTCTGCATCGCTGGCGTGGCCTGCTGCGTGGCCATGGCGATGCCGCAGGTGCACATCGTCGCCTACTGCGGCGACCTCGGCTACGGCGCAGCGCGCGGCGCCGAGATGCTGTCCCTCATGCTGGCCTGCGGCATCGTCAGCCGCCTGGTCAGTGGCGCGATCTGCGACCGCATCGGCGGCTTGCGCACGCTCTTGCTCGGCTCGGTGCTGCAAGGCCTGGCGCTGCTGCTCTTCCTGCCGTTCGACGGCCTGGTGTCGCTCTACATCATCTCGGCGCTCTTTGGTCTCTTCCAGGGCGGCATCGTGCCCAGCTACGCCATCATCGTGCGCGAGCATTTCCCCGCGGCCGAAGCCGGCGCGCGCGTCGGCACCGTGCTCATGGCCACGCTGTTCGGCATGGCGCTGGGCGGCTGGATGTCGGGCAAGGTCTTCGACCTCACCGGCTCGTACCACGCCGCGTTCATCAACGGCATCGGCTGGAACCTGCTCAACCTGTCGATCGTGCTCTGGCTGCTGTGGCGCGTGCGCGCCCTGCAGCGCGCAACGCCGGCCGCAGCCTGATCGGGCGAGCATCGCGAGGTTGGCCAGACGTCGCCCCTATGCCTCGCCATACCGCGCACCGGCGCGCAGCAAGCGGCTGCGAACCATGGCCGCGAGCGACGCCGGCGCAACGACCCTCACCTGCTCGCCGTGGCGCAGGATGTCCATCGTCAGCTCGGTCGCGTCGGCATAAGGCACACGCAGCGTCAGCGAGCCGTCGCCGTGCAGCTTGGCCTGCTGCTGCGGATGCCACTGCTCGTGGCGCACCCACTGCGCGGCTTCGGGCGTGAACTCGAGCGCCGACCACTGCACTTTGCCCCCGCTGAAAGCGCCATAACCGGCGTCGAGTTCGGCCTCGATGGTCTTGATCGACACGTCCTTGGCGCGCTGCTCCACCAGATCGGCCTCGCGGATGGCGTCGAGCGCGAAGCGGCGCAGGCTGTCGCTGGCGTGGCACCAGGCGTCGAGGTACCAGGTATTGCGCCAGTGGACGAGTCGCTGCGGCGAGACGATGCGCTCGGTCATCTCGCGACGGCTGCGCACCCAGTAGTGCAGGTGCACGCGCAGGCGCCGGGTCAGCGCGCCGCCGATAACTTCGAAGGGCTTCGGCGCCACCGGCCGCCGCGCCGCGGACATCACCTTGACCCGCTTCACCATCTCGCGCGATTCGGCATCGCTGGCGCCGAGCATGCCGTGCAGCTTGTCCAGGAGCGGCTGCAGGTGGCGCGCCAGCACGCCGCCAACGTCCAAGCCTTCGATCAGCTGGTGCATCGTCAGCAGCGCGTGGATCTCGCGCTCCGAGAACCACAGCCCAGGCAACTCGTGCCGGACCTGGCCGGCGTCGCGCGCATCGGCTGCGGTGAAGCGGTAGCCGTTGCTGGCGCGGTCGTAGACGATCGGCGCGTCGAGGCGCTCGCGCAGGTATTCGAGGTCGCGCTTCAACGTGGCGCGGCTGACGCCGAGCTCGTCCATCAGCGCGGCAAAGGTCACGCTGCCGCGGTTGCGGATCAGCAGCTCGATCTTGTAGAAGCGCTCAGTTTTACCCATGGGTGTGGCTCAAATAGTGAGCCACCATGTTAGCGCAAGGGCATTGACAGGCTCACTCTGTGAGCCTGTCAGCGGGCAAGCTGGCAGCGCCGGAGCCGTTCCGGTGCTCCCCGACGAAAGACCGCCGCCATGTCCACCACGCTCGACCTGTTTGCCGACACCCTGCCCGCCGTCCATGAAGCGCAGGGCACCGACCGCACCGCCTTCGAACTCGGCTGGGACTATGCCCACTACCGCCTGACACCGCCGCCCGAGGCGCTGACCGACGGCCACCCGGTCCGTCAGGGCTGGCAAGCCGGCAGCGCGGTCTTCGGCACGCGCACGCTCAAACCGACGCCGCAGGTGCGCAAGTGGCTGCAATTGCGCTTCGGCGCCTGGCGCCGGGGCCGCGTTTTCGAAGGCACGCAGGTCACGCCGAACTTTCTGTCGCAGATCGACGTGGCGGTGTGCCCGATCACCCGCGCTCGCCTCACCCACGCCAGCGGCGCCGGCAGCGACGCCTCGGTGGATCGCGTCTGCAACCAAGCCGGCTACGCCGCCGGCAACCTGGCGGTGATCTCCGCACGCGCCAACGAAGCCAAGGCCGACCTCGGCTGCCGCGACGCGCTGACCGTCGTCAAGCAGCTCGAAGCGTCGGGCCTGGACACGCTCGACGGCCTGACCACTCTGGAATGGTCGCGCCTGGCCGTGCTGATGAGCTTTGCCACGCTGATGAAGCACGACGAAGCGGCCCGCCTGCCGCTGCTGCTGCTGCCGCCGAACCGCCTGCGTCTGTTGAACCCGGTGCAGGCGCTGCAGGCGGTGGTCACGCTGGCCTTCACCGAAGCGCAAGCCGTGCCGCGGCTGCGCGAGCTGATGGCGCACCTGCCGGCCGCCGCGCGCCACGACTTCCAGGTCTTCGTGCTGACGCTGCAGGCGCGTCGCTTGGCGATCGGCATGAAGACCAGCGGCGCCGATCTGCGCCATGCGCTCGAAGACCTGTGGACCGACGCCGCCGTCAACCGCCGTTGGCAGCGCTTCGCGCTGCAGCAGGACGAAGCGGCGTGCGAGCGCGCGGTTCGCATGGCCTCGAAGCTGCGTCTGGGCGGCCGCGGCTGGCAGTGGATGCCGCAGGCCGCGGCCACTGACGGTTGGGCGATGAAGGCTGGGGCACCTTCGAAACCGCCAGTGAAGCGGATAGTGCAGCGCGCCTAACATCGGCGCGTGAGCAGCACGCAGGACTTCGACGTCATCGTCATCGGCGCCGGAATCGCCGGGGCGTCGTTGGCGCATTTCCTGGCGCCGCACGCAAGCGTGGCTGTCGTCGAGCGTGAAGCGCAGCCGGGTTATCACAGCACCGGGCGCTCGGCCGCGTATTTCGCGCCGAGCTACGGGCCGCCGCAAGTGCGCGCCCTGACGCGCGCCAGCCACGCATTCTTGCAAGCGGTGCCGGGCGTGCTGAGCCCGCGCGGATCGCTGTTCCCGGCGCGCGCGTCGCAACTCGACAGCCTGCACCAACTGCGCGACCGGCTCCGCGCCGAAGGTGCCCGCGGCGTGTCGCTGCTGGACACGTCGGCCGCGCAGGCGCTGGTGCCGGTGTTGCGCGCCGAAGCCGCGGCCGCAGCGCTCCACGACACCGACGGCAGCGACATCGACGTGCACACGCTGCACCAGCATTGCCTGCGCGGCGCCCGGGCCGCGAACGCCCAGGTGTTCTGCGACTTCGAAG
>JANNJX010000072.1:0-1532 GCA_031396005.1 Burkholderiales bacterium | reverse complement strand
GCCGCCGAGGCCGACCTGGTCGGCAAGCTCGAACACCCGAACGTGGTGCAGATCTTCGACGCCGTCGCCGACCCGGAGCTGCCGTATGTGGTGATGGAGTACGTGCCCGGCACGACGCTGAAAACATTCTGCCGGCCCGATGCATTGCTGTCGCTCGAACAGGTCGTCGAGATCGGCTTCAAGTGCGCGATGGCCCTGGGCTACGTGTCGCGGCAAGGCCTGATCCACCGCGACGTCAAGCCGGCCAACGTGCTCGCGGTGATGGACCGCGACACCGTGGTCGACGTCAAGATCACCGACTTCGGCAGCGTGCTGCAACTCGACGCCGAGCGCACGGCCGTGCACCGCGTCGGCTCGCTGGCCTACATCTCGCCGGAGCAGCTCGACGGCGCGGTGATCGACGCCCGCGCCGACATGTACTCGCTGGCCGCCGTGCTCTACCACCTGATCGCCGGCCGGCCGCCGTTCGAAGGGCCGACGCAGGCGGCGCTGATGCACCAGGTCTTCAACCAGCAGCCGCAACCGTTGGCCAGCCTGCGCGACGGCGTGCCGGCGAGCCTCGAAGCCTTGCTGCAACGCGCGCTGGAAAAGAATCCGGCCGACCGGCCGAGCACGTGGGACGACTTCGCGCAGAGCCTGGCCGGCGTGATCGCCCGGCGCGAGGTGCCGCGCGGCAAGCTGCAAGGCGTGCTCGACTCCGAGCGCTTCAACCTGCTGCGCGGGCTCGACTTTTTCAGCGCTTACGGCGATGTCGAGCTGTGGGAGGTCGTGCACCGTGCCAAGTGGCAGCGCTTCAACTTCGGCCACGCGCTGTTCAAGAAGGGCCAGGAAGGGCGCAACTTCTACCTGATCGCGCAGGGCGGCGTCGAGGTCTTTCGCGACGGCAACAAGGTGGCCGCGCTCGGTAAGGGCGCCTCGGTCGGTGAGATGGCTTACCTGGCGCCGAGCCCGGAGCTGCGCTTGCACCAGGCCGACGTGATCGTCTCGCAGACCTGCACCACGATCTCGTTCAACCCGGACGCGATGGCGCAACTGTCGGCGGGCACGCGACACCGCTTCGACGATGCCTTCATCAAGGTGCTGGTGCGGCGGCTGCATGCAGCGCACGAGGCGCTCGACCACCCACGGCGCATTCTGTAGACGCGCCCGGCCGAGTCTGATTCAATCCTGCGCGGCACTCCTGCCCCGACGAAGGAAACAAACATGAAGCATCTGATCACGGCCCTCGCACTGGCCTTTGCCGCCAGCGGCTCGTTTGCCGCCAGCCATGCCGCGGCCGCGCCGATGAAGGACAAGACACCGCAGCAAGAAAAGATGGCGATGTGCAACAAGGACGCCGAAGGCAAGAAGGGCGACGAGCGCAAGACCTTCATGAAGAGCTGCCTCGGCGCCAAATCCGCCGGCGCCGGCAACCAGCGCGAGAAGATGAAGATGTGCAACAAGGACGCCACCGGCAAAGCTGGCGACGAGCGCAAGGCGTTCATGAAGGACTGCCTCAGCAAAAAAGCCTGAGGACGGGCTTTCTCCAGCGA
>JANNJX010000021.1:0-2351 GCA_031396005.1 Burkholderiales bacterium | reverse complement strand
GGAGCCGGCTCGTCGATCGTCTTTGCGCCCGAGGAGGTTTCGCGCGCGCTGGTTACGATGCGCGAACGCTACGGCGAAAAAATCTTCGGCAAGTACGGCTTCTTTGCCTTCAACCCCAGCTTCACCTACAGCGACGTGCCGTTGCGCCACGGCCGCGTCGAGCCCGGCGTCGGCTGGGTCAACACCGACTACCTCGGCATCGAGGTCGGGCCGCTGCTCGCCATGCTCGCCAACCACCGCGACGAGGTGGTGTGGAAAGACATGCGCCGCAACGAGCACCTCAAGCGCGGCCTGCAGCGCGCCGGTTTCACCGGCGGTTGGTTGGGGTAGCACGCGCCGCCGCGCCGTCCTCGGCGCGGCCTGCTCGCTGACCTCGTTTGCATTTGCCGGCTGCGTTCGCAGCGACCCCGGCACGTTGCGTTTCTGGGCGATGGGCCGCGAGGCCGAAGTTGCCGGCGCGCTGATCGCCGACTTCGAGCGCGAGCATCCGGGCATTCGCGTTCGCATCGAGCAACTGCCGTGGAGCGCCGCGCACGAGAAACTGCTGACCGCCTTTGCCGGCGACGTGCTGCCCGACGTGGCACAGCTCGGCAACACCTGGCTGCCGGAGCTGGTGGCGCTCGGCGCGGTGCAGGCGCTCGACGCACGCCTGGCGGCGTCGCCCGGCGTTGCGGCGGCCGACTACTTCAGCGGCATCTGGGACACCAACCTCGTCGACGGGCGCCTGTACGGCGTGCCCTGGTACATCGACACGCGCGTGCTGTTCTATCGGCGCGACCTGTTCGCGGCAGCCGGCATCGCCGAGGTGCCGACGCGCTGGGACGAGTTTCGATCGGCACTGCAGCAAGTGAAGCGCCACCTGGGCCGCGACCGCTACGCCATCTTCCTGCCGATCAACGAGTACGCGCCACAGGTCGCACTCGCGCTGCAGCAGCCTGGCGACGATACGCTGCTGCGCGACGGCGGGCGCTATGGCAACTTCCGCGGCGAAGGCTTCACGCGCGCCTGGCGCTACTACCGTTCGATGTTCGAGCAGCAGCTCGCGCCGCCGGCATCCGACAGCGAGATCGTCAACCTGTGGGACGAGTTCGGCCGCGGCTACTTCGCCAGCTACATCAGCGGGCCATGGCAGATCGGCGAGTTCCGGCGGCGCCTGCCGGCGACGCTGCAGTCGGCCTGGGCGACAGCACCGCTGCCCGGCCCCGACGGCCCGGGCGTGTCGATCGCCGGTGGGTCGAGCCTCGCCATCTTCTCGAAGTCGCGCAACCAGGATGCGGCATGGTCGCTCGTGCGTTACCTGTCGCGGCCTGAAGTGCAACAACGCTTCTACGACGTGAGCGGCAACCTGCCACCGCGGCGCAGCGCCTGGGCCGGTGACGCGCTCGCGAAGAGCGAGCCGGCGCGCGCCTTTCGTGAGCAGTTGGAGCGCGTGCAGCCAGTGCCGAAGGTGCCGGAGTGGGAGCGTATCGCCACCGAAATTCGCCTCGTCACCGAGAGCGTGATGCGCGGCGTGCTCGACGACAGCCGCGCGCTCGTCGAACTCGACACGCGTGTCGATCGCATGCTCGAAAAGCGGCGCTGGATGCTGTCGCGCGCGGTCGGATGACGATGCGACGCGGCGCCCTCGCCGGCTGGATCTTCGTCGGCCCCGCGATGATCGCGATCGCGGTCTTCTTCGTCGTGCCTGTCATCGGCGCTTTCGCGATGAGCTTCACCGACTTCGACATCTACGCGCTCGCCGACATCGGCAACCTGCGCTTCGTCGGCCTGGCCAACTACGCCAACCTTTTGCAGACGCCCCTCTTCTGGCAGGCGCTGGCCAACACCGGCTTCTTCGTCATCGTCGGCGTGCCGCTGTCGATGGCCTCCTCGCTCGGCGCGGCGCTGCTGCTGAATTCGCCGCTGGTGCGGCTGCGCGGCCTGTTCCGCACGGCCCTGTTCGCGCCGGTGGTGACGACGCTGGTGGCAGTGGCCGTCGTCTGGCGCTACTTGCTGCATTCGCGCTACGGCTTGGTCAACCACGGACTGGCGCAGTTCGGCATCGACCCGATCGATTGGCTCGGCGACCCGCTGTGGGCCATGCCGGCAATCGCACTGATGTCGGTGTGGAAGAACTTCGGCTACAACATGATCATCCTGCTCGCCGGCCTGCAGGCGATCCCGCGCGATCTGTACGAGGCTGCGAGCATCGACGGTGCTTCGCGCTGGCGTCAGTTTCTCGACGTCACGCTGCCGTCGCTGGCGCCGATGCTGCTGATGGTCGGCATCCTGACCATGGCCGCGCACTTCCAGCTCTTCGCCGAGCCCTACGTGATGACGCAGGGCGGCCCGGCGCAGCGCACCGTCACCGT
>JANNJX010000825.1:0-3293 GCA_031396005.1 Burkholderiales bacterium | reverse complement strand
GCCTGGCGCGCGTAGTGGCCCGGCTCGATGCGGATCGGCGAGGCGCTGCCGTCGCCTTTCGAGAACAGCAGCTTCAAGCCGATCCACGCCAGGTAGGCTGCGCCCGCGTATTGCACGGCCTTGAACAACATCGGGTTGGCGGCGAGCAGCGCCGCCACGCCGGCCACCGCGAGCCACAACAACACCTGGTCGCCGACGATCAGCCCCAGCGTGGCCGCAGCGCCGCCGCGAAACCCGCCCTTGCCGGTGGACGTGAGCAGCGCAAACGTGCCCGGCCCGGGCAAGGCGAGGAAGAGCACGATGGTGGCGCAGAACGCGCCGTAGTCGGTGATGCCGAACATGGTGGGGCCGATGACAAAAAGCGAATGCGCGAGATTATCGGGACAACGCTGGCCTGAACGACAATCCCGGCCGATGAACACCGAGCCCCACGAGCCGCCGCAAGACGCTGCCGTCACCGAGCCCAGCGTCGACACGCCGGCCAGCGCCACCACCGCAACCACCGCGGCCGGCGCCGGCGATGCTGCACCGGCGGACGATGCAGTCGTTGCGGCGCCGGCGGACGATGCAGTCGTTGCGGCGCCGGCTGCGCCCGCCGGCCTGTCGCCGGCCGAATGCGGCGCGCGCTTGGCTGCGCTGTTTCCGGCGCTGTTCGTCGCGCCGGGTGCGTCAGGGCTGGCCAAACCGATCAAGCTGCGCATCCACACCGACATCCAGGCGCGTGCGCCGGGCGAGTTCAGCAAGCGCGTGCTCGGCATCTTCTTTTCGCGCTACACGACGACGAACGCGTACCTGAAAGCGATCGTCGCGCCGGGCGCGCAGCGCTTCGACCTCGACGGCGCGCCGGCCGGAGAGATTGCCGAGGAGCATCGCAACGCGGCCGTCGAGGAGATTGCGCGCCGGCAGGCGATCGCCGCCGAGCGGCGCGCGATGCAGCAGCCGCGGCGTGCGCCGCCGCCGCACCGCGATCCACCAACGCCGCAAAGCGACGCGCCAGCCGACTCGGGTGCGCGCCCGCCACGCCCGCGACGCGACGAGCGCGAGCCACGACGCAACAGCCGGCCGCCGCCACGCGGCGCGGCGCAGCAGCAGCAGGCGGCACCCGCACAGCGCCCTGCACGGCGCGACGACGCGCCGCACTCACACGCGCCAACACAAGTGCCGACACAAGCGCCCGCCGATCCGGCGCAGCGCGAGCGCGCCCTGCTGCTGCGCAGCTTCGAAGCGAGCACGATCAGCAAGGCCAACTTCTGTGCCTTGAAGCGCATCGGCGAAGCCGAGCTCGACGCGCTGCTGGCACAGGCGCGCGCCGAGCGGCGCTGACGCGGCGGGCCTTGCGCCCGCGCCGTCCGCAGGTCTAGAGTCAGCCTCCCCGCGGCCGGGCCCTGGCCGCAGCGAACTCGCCCTTCGAAGGAGACTTGCGATGTCTACAGCTTCCCCCAGCGCCACGGTGCAACAGTGGCTCGACGATTTTGGAGCCGCGATCACGCGCGCCGACTTTGCGGCCGCCGCCGCGATGTTCGGCGACGAGAGCTACTGGCGCGACTTGATCTCATTCACCTGGAACCTGAAAACCGCCGAGGGCCGCGAGCAAATCCGCGAGATGCTGGCCGCGACCGCGCCGAACACCAAGCCCTCGAACTGGACGCTGATCGGCGACGGCAGCGAAGCCGGCGGCGTGACCGAAGGCTGGTTCACCTTCGAGACCGCGACCTCGCGCGGCAAGGGCCTGCTGCGCCTGATCAACGGCAAGGCCTGGACTCTGCTGACGACGATTCAGGAACTCAAAGGCTTCGAAGAGAAGAAGCGCGACACGCGGCCCAAGGGCGTCGAGCATGGCGTGCATGCGGGGCGCAAGAGCTGGCTCGAAGAAAAGCAGGAACGCGCGAGGACGCTCGGCTACAGCGAACAACCCTACGTGCTGGTGCTCGGCGGCGGGCAGGCCGGCATCATCCTCGGCGCGCGGCTGAAGAAGCTCGGCGTGCCGGCGGTGATCGTCGAGAAGAATCCGCGCGCCGGTGACTCCTGGCGCAACCGCTACAAAAGCCTGTGCCTGCACGACCCGGTGTGGTACGACCACCTGCCGTACCTGCCCTTCCCGGACGACTGGCCGGTGTTCTCGCCGAAAGACAAGATCGGCGACTGGCTGGAGAGCTACACCAAGCTGATGGAGCTCGACTACTGGACCAGCAGCGAATGCAAGAGCGCGAAGTGGGACGACGCCCAGCAGCAGTGGGAAGTGGTCGTCGAGCGCAAGGCCGACACGCCGAGCGGCAAGGCCGAGACGCTGACGCTGCGGCCGAAGCATGTCGTCTTCGCCACCGGCATGAGCGGCGTGCCGAGCCTGCCGAAGTACCCCGGCATGGACAGCTTCAAAGGCCAGCAGGTGCATTCGAGCGCGTTTCGCACCGGCGTGGAATGGAAGGGCAAGAACGTCATCGTCGTCGGCTCCAACAATTCGGCGCACGATATCTGCGCCGACCTGTGGGAGAACGGCGCCGAGGTGACGATGGTGCAGCGCTCATCGACGCACATCGCCAGGAGCGACACGCTGATGGATCTGGCGCTCGGCGGTCTGTACTCCGAGGCCGCGGTGAAGAGCGGCATCGACACCGACAAGGCCGACCTGATCTTCGCCTCGTTGCCGTACAAGGCGTTGCCGGCGCTGCAAGTGCCCGTGTACGAGCAGATGAAGGAGCGCGACGCCGACCTGTACGCGCGACTGGAGAAGGCCGGCTTCCTGCTCGACTTCGGCGAAGACGGTTCGGGCCTGTTCATGAAGTACCTGCGCCGCGGCTCGGGCTACTACATCGACGTCGGTGCGAGTGAGTTGGTGGCCGACGGGCGCGTGAAGTTGAAGACCGGGGCGATCGAGCGTGTCGAGGCCGACGGCCTGCTGATGGCCGACGGCACGAAGCTGAAGGCCGACCTGATCGTCTGGGCCACCGGCTACGGCTCGATGAACGGCTGGATCGCCAAGCTGGTCGATCAGCCGACCGCCGACAAGGTCGGCAAATGCTGGGGCCTCGGCTCGGGCACGAACAAGGATCCCGGGCCGTGGGAAGGCGAGCTGCGCAACATGTGGAAGCCGACGCAGCAGAAGAACCTGTGGATGCAGGGCGGCAACCTGCACCAGAACCGGCACTACTCGCTGCTCGTCGCGCTGCAGCTGAAGGCGCGCATGGAGGGCGTGCCGACGCCGGTGTATGGGTTGGCGGCGGTGCATCACAAAACTTGAGCATCGAGCTCGATCACACGACCGTCGCGTCGGCCGATGCACGCGCCGCTGCCAA
>JANNJX010000807.1:0-4927 GCA_031396005.1 Burkholderiales bacterium | reverse complement strand
CGCACGATCGAAGCCGAGCGCTTGAGCTACTCGGCGGTCACGGTCGACATCGACCGCGCCAAGCGCTTGGCCACGTTCACCGTGAAGGCGCCGAGCCAGCCGGTGCAAAGCGACATCGCCGCCATCGAAGCGGCTGGCGCCAACTGGTTCCCGCTGCTGCTGGCGCGCGAACTCGAAGACGCGATCCTGTCGATGCGCACCAACGAACTCGACATCGGCACCTGGCTGATCAAGACCGAGGGCGACGCCGCGCGGGTGCAGCAGATGGACGCCGCGCTGCTCGCCAACAAGAATCACTGGTTCGTGCGCGAAACCATCGGCCTGCTGCGCCGCACCTTGAGCCGGCTCGACCTGTCCTCGCGCAGCCTGTTCGCGCTGATCGAGCCCGGCTCGTGCTTCGTCGGCACCTACCTCGAACTGGCGCTGGCCTGCGACCGCTCGTACCAGCTCGCACTGCCCGACGACGCCGCCAAGGCGCCGAAGATCGCGGCCGGCGACGTTAATTTCGGCCTGTACCCGATGGCCACCGGCGAGAGCCGCCTCGAGCGCCGCTTCTACGGCGAGGAACCCGCGCTGTCGGCCGTGCGCGCGCAGATCGGCCAGCCGCTCGACGCCGACGCCGCGTTTGCGCTCGGCCTGGTCACCGCCAACCCGGACGACATCGACTGGGCCGACGAGATCCGCATCGTCATCGAGGAGCGCGTGGCGATGAGCCCCGACGCGCTCACCGGCATGGAAGCCAACCTGCGCTTCAACGGCAAGGAGAACATGCACACGCGCGTCTTCGGCCGCCTCACCGCCTGGCAGAACTGGATCTTCCAGCGCCCCAACGCCGTCGGCGAAAAGGGTGCCCTCAAGGTCTATGGCAAGGGCGACAAAGCCCAGTTCGATTGGAATCGCGTTTAAGGAACCACCATGACCAGCATCAACTACAGCGAGAAGATCCCCAACAACGTCAACCTGTCGGAAGACCGCACGCTGCAGCGCGCGCTCGAGAACTGGCAGCCGAACTTCATCAACTGGTGGGACGACATGGGGCCCGACGGCTCCACCGACTTAGATGTCTACCTGCGCACCGCCGTCAGCGTCGACCCGCAGGGCTGGGCGCAGTTCGGCCACGTCAAGATGCGCGACTACCGCTGGGGCATCTTCCTCAATCCGGGTGACGCCGAGCGCAAGATCCATTTCGGCGATCACAAGGGCGAAAAGGCGTGGCAAGACGTGCCCGGCGAGTACCGCGCCAACCTGCGCCGCATCATCGTCACGCAGGGCGACACCGAGCCAGCGTCGGTCGAGCAGCAGCGCCATCTCGGCGCCACCGCGCCCAGCATGTACGACCTGCGCAACCTGTTCCAGATCAACGTCGAGGAAGGCCGCCACCTGTGGGCGATGGTCTATCTGCTGCAGAAGCATTTCGGCCGCGATGGCCGTGAAGAGGCCGACGCGCTGTTGCAGCGCCGCAGCGGCCAGGAAGACAACCCGCGCATCCTGCAGGCGTTCAACGAGCAGACGCCGGACTGGCTCTCGTTCTTCATGTTCACCTACTTCACCGACCGTGACGGCAAGTTCCAGTTGTGTGCGTTGGCGGAAAGCGCGTTCGACCCGCTGGCCCGCACCACCAAGTTCATGCTGACCGAAGAGGCGCACCACATGTTCGTCGGCGAGAGCGGTGTCAGCCGTGTCATCGCCCGCACCTGTGCGGCGATGAACGAGCTGAAGACCGACGATGTCAAGCGCCTGCGCGCCGCCGGCGTGATCGACCTGCCGACGATCCAGCGTTATCTGAACTTCCACTTCAGCGTCACCGTCGATCTGTTCGGCGCCGACGAGTCGAGCAACGCCGCGACGTTCTACTCGACGGGGCTGAAGGGGCGCTACGAAGAAGGCAAGCGTGTCGACGACCACCAGCTGCGCGGCCAGACCTACAAGGTGCTCGCGGTGCAGAACGGCGCGCTGGTCGAGAAGGAAGTGCCGATGCTCAACGCGTTGAATGAAGTGCTGCGCGACGACTACATCAAGGACAGCGTGGCCGGCGTGGAGCGCTGGAACAAGGTCATCGACAAGGCCGGCATCCCGCACCGGCTGACCGTGCCGCACAAGGCTTTTCATCGCAACATCGGCGCCCTGGCCGGTGCCAAGGTGTCGCCCGACGGCCGCGTCGTCAGTGAAGCGGAATGGAACACGAAGAAGAACGATTGGCTGCCGAGCGGCGAAGACCGCGCGTTCGTCGCCAGCCTGATGGGGCGTGTCGTCGAGCCCGGCAGGTTCGCCAACTGGATCGCGCCGCCGGTGATGGGCATCAATCGGCAGCCGGTCGATTTCGAGTACGTGCGCTTCAATTGAAACATGAACGCGCCCGCCGAACTTGTTGTGCTGAAACAGCACCTGATCGACCCCGAGATCTGCATCCGCTGCAACACCTGCGAGGCCACCTGCCCGGTGGGCGCGATCACGCACGACGATCGCAACTACGTCGTCGATGCGAGCAAGTGCAACTTCTGCATGGCCTGCATCTCGCCCTGCCCGACCGGCAGCATCGACAACTGGCGCACGGTGCCCAAGACCGAGGCCTACAGCGTCGATGAACAACTGACCTGGGACGAGCTGCCGGTCGAAAAGGAGATCGAGGGCGCCGTGGCCGCCGAGCATCCGAGCACGCCCCCGCTGCAAGCCGCGGCCAGCGGCGAGGAGCCGTTCAACAGCGCGCAGTACGGCGCGACGGTGCCGCCGTGGTCGGCAGCGCATGCGTACACGAATCTCTACGGCCCGAAAACCGCACCGACAACGGCCAGCGTGGTTGGCAACTTCAAGGTCAACGAGGCCGGCACCGAAAACGAAACCCATCACATCGTGCTCGACCTGGGCGCGATGCCCTTCCCGGTGCTCGAAGGCCAGAGCATCGCGATCATCCCGCCCGGCACCGACGCACAGGGCAAGCCGCACCACGCCCGCCAGTACTCGATCGCCAGCCCGCGCAACGGCGAGCGGCCCGGCTACAACAACCTGTCGCTGACGATCAAGCGTGTGCTCGCCGATCACCAGGGCAAGCCGGTGCGCGGCGTGGCCAGCAACTACATGTGCGACCTGAAGGTCGGCGACACGGTGCAGTTGATCGGCCCCTTCGGCACCAGCTTCCTGATGCCGAACCATCCGCGCAGCAACATCGTGATGATCTGCACCGGCACCGGCTCGGCGCCGATGCGCGCAATGACCGAATGGCGGCGCCGGCTCAGGCAATCCGGCAAATTCGAAGGCGGCAAGCTGATGCTGTTCTTCGGCGCGCGCACGAAGGAGGAACTGCCCTACTTCGGCCCGCTGATGAACCTGCCGAAGGACTTCATCGACATCAATTTCGCCTTCAGCCGCACGCCGGGCCAGCCGAAGAAGTACGTGCAGGACCTGATGCGCGATCGCGCCGCCGATCTGGCGCCGTTGCTCAAGGAGCCGAACACCTTCTTTTATGTCTGCGGCCTGAAGAGCATGGAAGAAGGCGTGGTGCTGGCGCTGCGCGATGTGGCCACGCAGGCCGGGCTGTCATGGGACACGGTCGGCGCTTCCTTGAAGAAGGAAGGCCGGCTCCACCTCGAGACGTATTGAGCCCGATGCAGACCTTGACCATCACCCGCCGCAGCCCCGGCGTCGCGCAGGTCACGATGAACCGCGCGGCGGTGTTCAACGCCTTCGACGAGACCATGATCGCGGAGCTGGACTTCGCGTTCGCCCGGCTCGCCGAGGAGGCCGACGTGCGCGTGATCGTGCTCGCCGGCGACGGCAAGCACTTCAGCGCCGGGGCCGACCTGAAATGGATGCAGCGGGCGTCCGAAGCCTCGCAAGAGTGGAACCTGCAGGACGCTCGCAAGTTCGCCGCGATGCTGGCGCGCATCGAGGCCTGCCCGAAGCCGACCGTCGCCCCCGTGCAAGGTGCCGCGCTCGGTGGCGGTGTCGGCCTGGTTTGCGCGTGCGACATCGCGATTGCCGCCGACAACGCGAGCTTCAGTGTCAGCGAAGCGAAGTTCGGCATCCTGCCCGCCGTCATCGGCCCGTATGTCACCAACGCCGTCGGCAAGCGCCACGCCAAGCGGCTGGCGCTGACGACGGCGCGCATCGGTGCGGCCGAAGCGTTGGCCATCGGCCTGGTGCAACACATCGCGCCGCTCGCCGAACTGGACGCGGCGGTCGACGCAACGGTCAAAGAACTGCTTGCCGGCAGCCCGAACGCACAGCGCGAAATCAAGCAGCTCTTTGCGCATCTCGACGTCGGGCCGATCACGCCCGAGGTGCGCGAGCTCACCGCGCAGACCATCAGCCGCGTGCGCGGTACTGAAGAAGCCAAGGAAGGCTTCGCCGCCTTCCTCGCCAAGCGTCCGCCGCGATGGGCGAAGCCGTGATCGCAGGTCTAGCGCACCGAAAACGGCGACTGGTAGGGCCGACCGAAGGCGACGCCGCCAACGATCGTGCCGGCCGGGCGCAGGTGCACCTTGCCCTCACGCTTGTTGTCGCGCGTGTCGACGAACGACACCGGCCCTTCGACGAGCTCCAAGATCGACAGGTCCGCCGGCGCGCCGACCTGCAGCGTGCCGTGCTTGGGGATGCGCGCGATCACGCTCGCCGGCTTGCTGGTCGCCATCGTGATCACCTGCTCGAGCGTGAAGCCCAGGCCGATCAGCTTGCTCATGACCCACGGCAGGTAGGGCATGCCGGGCGTGTTGCCGGAGAACACGTGGATGTCCGACGACACCGTGTCCGGCGGGCAACCCTGCGCGATCGCCGCTTCGGCGATCGTGTAGTCGAAACTGCCGCCGCCGTGGCCGATGTCGAAGACCACGCCGCGGCGCTTGGCCGCGAGCGCGGCCGGCAGCAGCTTGCCGTCCTGGACGATGTTCGTGCCCTGGCCGCCGACGTTGGGCGCGCCCGAGTAGCAGTGCGT
>JANNJX010000787.1:0-1742 GCA_031396005.1 Burkholderiales bacterium | reverse complement strand
TGAGGAACTTGCCCGCGGGCGTGGTCTCTTTGAAGCTGCCGGCGGGGCTGATGTGATCGGTGGTGATCGAGTCGCCGAACAGCGCCATCACTTTCGCGCTCTGCACGCCGGAGACGAGCGCCTTGGGCTTCATCGTGAAGCCGTCGAAGAACGGCGGCTGCGCGATGTAGGTGCTCTTGGGCCAGTCGTAGACCTGGCCCTTGGTGCCCTTGACCTTGTCCCACAGCTTGCCGGGCTCGGACTTGACCTTGGCATAGTTGGCACGGAAGGCCTCGGGGTTCATCGCCAGCTTCATCAGCGCATAGACCTCGTCTGAAGAGGGCCAGATGTCGCCGAGGTAGATGTCCTTGTCTTTCCCATCAGCGCCCTTGCCCTTGCCGACGGGCTGCGTCATCAGGTCGCGCGTCACGTTGCCGGCGATCGCGTAGGCCACCACCAGCGGCGGGCTGGCGAGGAAGTTGGCTTTCAGGTTGGGATGGATGCGCGCTTCGAAGTTGCGGTTACCCGACAGCACGGCGGCGCAGATCAGATCGTTCTTGTTGATGATCTCGTTGATCTCGGGCGCCAGGTCGCCGGCGTTGCCGATGCAGGTGGTGCAACCGTAGGCAGCGACGCTGAAGCCGAGCTTCTCGAGGTACGGCAGCAGGCCGGCCTTGGTGAGGTACTCGGTGACGATGCGCGAACCGGGCGCCAGCGAAGTCTTGACATGCGGCTTGACCGTCAGGCCGGCTTCGACCGCTTTTTTCGCCAGCAGCCCCGCTGCCAGCAGCACGCCGGGGTTCGAGGTGTTGGTGCATGAGGTGATGGCCGCGATCAGGATGTCACCATGGCCGATCGTCGTCGCGTCCTTGGGCTTGGGCTTGGCGGGCGCGCTTGCCGCCGAAAGCGCGGCGCTGGCCTGCGGTTTGTTCGCCTCCATCTCGACCACATCGAGCGGCGCGCCGGCCGGCGTGGGTGGCGTGTCGCCGCCCTCCTGGCCGCCGTGGTACGAGGCACTGAGTGCATAGCGGTTGCCGATCTTGTCGGCCGGCTGATTGAAGCCGTTGTCGGCGCTCGGCGCGCTGAACAGCTCGGTGAACTTCGACGCCAGATGCGTGATCTCGATCCGGTCCTGCGGCCGCTTCGGACCGGCGAGGCTGGGCACCACGCTGCCGAGGTCGAGCTTGACGACGCTCGTGAAGTCGATCTCGCCCGCCTTGGGCACGCCAAACAACTTCTGCGCCTTGAAGTACGCCTCGAAGGTGGCGATCTCGTCCTTCGTGCGGCCTGTTCCCTTGAAGTACTCGATCGTGCGCTCGTCCACCGGGAAGAAGCCCATCGTCGCGCCGTACTCAGGCGCCATGTTGGCGATGGTGGCGCGGTCGGGCAGGGCGAGCGTCTTGGTGCCCGGGCCGAAGAACTCGACGAACTTGCCGACGACCTTGTGTTTGCGCAGGATCTCGGTGACGGTGAGCACGAGATCGGTGGCCGTCACGCCTTCGCGCAACTTGCCGGTGAGCTCGAAGCCGACCACGTCCGGCGTCAGGAAGTACACCGGCTGGCCGAGCATGCCGGCCTCGGCCTCGATACCGCCCACGCCCCAGGCCACCACGCCGATGCCGTTGATCATCGTCGTGTGGCTGTCGGTGCCGACGAGCGAGTCGGGATAGACGACGCCGTCCTTGCCGACGTGTACGCCGCGCGCCAGGTACTCGAGGTTGACCTGGTGCACGATGCCGAAGCCCGGCGGCACGACGCCGAAG
>JANNJX010000785.1:0-3405 GCA_031396005.1 Burkholderiales bacterium | reverse complement strand
GGCGGGCTTGACGCGGCGCAACACCTCGGCCCAGACCTCGGGCGCATAGACCAGCGCGATGTGCGGCATGCCGTCGATGTGGCGGTTGTCGGCGCCGGGCAGCAGCGCAGTGGACGCCGGCATGACGATGTTGTCGCAGTGGCTGTAGAAGCAGGTGAAGTGGCGTCGGCGGCCGTCTTCTGCCTCGTCGTCGGCCAGCGCGCGCAACCAGGCGCTGTCGCGTCGCATCTGGCGCGCGTTGTCGCCGCTGGCGAGTTGGGCGGTGAAGGTGCCCTGGTGCGGGCTGGCGATGGTGATGACGCTGTGCACGCGCGAGGCCGCCGACGCGGCGTGAGCGCGCCACCAGGCGCGCACTGCCAGGCCACCCATGCTGTGGCAGACGACGAGCGGCGGCACGCCGGTGGCCTGCGTCGCGCGCGCGATGGCGTCGTCGAGCGTGGCCGCGTTGCTGTCGATGCCAGCGAACGGCGGCTCCATCGTCACGGCGATGTGCGGTACACCCGCGGCGTGCAGCGCCGGCACCCAGCGGTTCCAAACACCGCGGTTGCAGAAGAAGCCGTGCACCAGCACGACAGCGCGCTGACCCGGCGTGGCCGCATCGAGCGTGTCCCGGTGCGTGCGCGAGCGAAAGGGCTGCTGCCAGCCGAAGACGTTGTGCGCCGTCAGCGATTCGCGCCACCAGGCGCGCAGCAGTTGCACGAAGGTCGGCCGCGGCGCGGCATCGCCGCGGTTGACGAGCGGGATGAGCACGAAGAACTCGACGGCGAGCAGCAGTTGCTGCAGGTTGAGCAGCAACAGCGCACCGATGATCGCGATGATCCATTGGCCGTCGTAAGCGCGCGTGCCGAACCACAGCAGGGACACCGTCCACAGCAGCAAGACGGTGGTGCGTTGCAGCCGCGCGACCATCAGCCGGCGCTGCCGAGTTGGACTTCGCGGCCCGTCAGGCGCTTGGCGAGTTGGGTGGCCAGCTTGTTGACGATGCCGTAGACCGACAACTGCGGGTTGGCGCCGATGCTGGTCGGGAA
Organism: Burkholderiales bacterium; assembly: GCA_031396005.1. Lineage (GTDB taxonomy): Bacteria > Pseudomonadota > Gammaproteobacteria > Burkholderiales > Burkholderiaceae_C > CADEEN01. Next base: position 2,377 of record JANNJX010000785.1, on the reverse strand, counting down.
CAGTGAGCCGTCGTGCACCGAGAGGTTGTCGATCTGCCAGTGCACGCCGTCGGGCCGCACGACGCCGCGCGCTGGATCGGCCGCCATCGCGCAGCCGCCCATGACGTGCGCGCTGACGAACTTGGTCAACAGCGGCTGCATCGGCAGCGTGGCGATGCTGGCCTTGGCTTGTTGCCAGCTCGTGTACGTCGGGGCCAGCTCATGGCCCGTCATCACTTGCTTGGCGCCCGCAGCAAACTGCAGCTCGGCCATCGACAACAGCGCGCGCCGTGCACCGTCCATCACGAAGGGCGTCAGCGGGTAGTCGAGTTCCGGCGAGCCATCCTTGCGCAGCGTGACGCGTCCGCCGGGCGATTCGGCATGGAAACCGTCGCGCAGCAGCGCCAGCAGCGCATGCGTGTTCGGGAACTGCGCGAAGTTGGCCGCGGCGTCGCGGCCGAAGCCGCCGACCGAGGTGACGAAGATCAGCGGGTGCAGTGGCGGCGCTTCGAGCTTGTAGCCGATCGGGCCGTCGATCGGATGCAGGTCGAGAAAGTGGTCGGAGTAAATCGTCTGCGGCGCCCCTTGCCAGCCGGCGACTTCGTGCTCGAACGTCGCCGCTGAGAGCGCCACCGGATGGAGGAAGGTGCGCGCGCCGAGCAGGCGCTGCGGATCGGGCGCGCCCGATTGCATCAACAACGCCGGCGAATTGATCGCGCCGCCGGCGACGACGACGTGCTTGGCGACAATCCGCGTCTTGGCGCCCAGCGGTGTGCCGTTGGCCGACACCGCCTCGCACTGCAACGCGGCGACACGGCCCTGCTGCAGTTCGAGCCGCGTCACGCGCGTCTCGACGAGCAGCGTTGCACCGCGGTCGAGCGCGGTCGGGATCGTCGTCACCAGCATCGACTGCTTGGCATTGGTCGGACAACCGAGGCCGCAGGCGCCGAGGTTCCAGCAGCCCTTGACGTTGCGCTGGATCGCCGCCGCGGCGATGCCGAGTTGCAGCGCACCCTTGCGCAGCAGCTCGTTGTTCTGGTTCGGCGGGGCCAGCCACGGGCTGACGTTCAGGCGCTGCTCGGCGCGCAGGAACCAAGGCGAAAGATGGTCGTCTGTGAACTCGGTCAGACCGAAGTGTTCGCGCCAATAAGCCAGCGTCGGCGAGGGCGTGCGAAACGAGCTGGTCCAGTTGACCGTGGTCGAGCCGCCGACGCAGCGCCCCTGCAGGATGTTGATCGCCTTGTCGGCCGTCTTGCGGCCGGCCGACTCCTGATAGAGCGTGGGGTAGGCCTCGGATTCGAGCTGGCGGAAGTCGCGGCTCGACTTCAACGGGCCTTCTTCGACGATGACGAGCTTCAAGCCCGCCGCGCTCAGCAGCTCGGCGGTGATGCCGGCGCCGGCGCCGCTGCCGACGATGGCGACGTCGCACTCGAGGGTGGGCGGCGTTGCCCCACGCGCTCCGCCGAATACGCGCCAGCCGCGCGCCAGGCCGTCGGCAATCGGGTCGGCGACGGCGGTGTTCGGCAGCGCTGCGGTCACGCGAGCCCCCTCGGGCCGGGGTATTTCAGCAGCGGCCAGGTGGAGGCGTCGGCGAAGTAGGCGGCATGCGTCAGGTCGCGCAGCGCGTGGTAGGCCTGGCGCCGCAGGAGCAGCGACGATTGGCGCATCGATTGCAGCGCCACCTGCACCTCGTCTACTGAGGCTTGCTCCCAGGGCGTGTGCAGCCCGGCGAAGATGCTTCGCAGCGGTGGCAGTACGAGCAGCGCGAGCAGATCGGCGACTTCGCTCTGCGTGTGCGCCGGCATGGCGCCCACGGTGGCCTCGACGCGCAGGAGATGGTTGTCGATGACCACGGCATGCGCGCTGGCATCGCTGGGCAGGCTGCCCTCAAGCACGGCGCGCGCCACGGCGGCAAACACGCGGCGGCCAGCCGGCAAGAGCTTGCCGTCGCGCCAGGTGCGTTCGTACAAAAGAGCGGCGGCGCCGCCGGCAGTGGCCACGAGTGCAGCGCTGGCCACGCCCAGTCCAAGCAAGGTGCGTCGTTGCATGGGATCGAGTGTTGCATCATTGGGTCGATGGCCGTTAGAGACGGCCGACTACCCGCTATGCCCATGAAGCAAGAGATCAAGGCAAAGATCCTGAAGGACCTGGCTGCGGTGAACACCGAGCGCCAGGTTCGCGCTGGCGATGCCGGGCTCGCCGCGAGGGTGGAAGCCGTGAAGCGCTACCAGCAGCGCCGCTTCGAATTGACGTATGCGGACCTGCTGGCGCATCCGCGGTACGCCGGTGCCACGAACTTCTTTCTGAGCGAGCTGTACGGCCCGTCGGACTTCACGCAGCGCGATGCCCAATTCGCGCGCATCGTGCCGGCGCTGGCGCGGCTGTTTCCGACCGAGGT
>JANNJX010000636.1:0-5271 GCA_031396005.1 Burkholderiales bacterium | reverse complement strand
TGCGGCCAACCTGCTGCCGAGCATCCTGGCCAGCGGTTCGATCCCGTTCTGGCTCGACGCCGTGCACGACATCCCGGGCGCGCCGCGCGGCGCCTACTGGGACGGCGGCATCACCGACTACCACCTGCACCTCGACTACGGGCAGATGCAGGAAGGTCTGGTGCTGTACCCGCACTTCCAGCCCACGGTTGTGCCGGGTTGGCTGGACAAGTCGCTGACGCGCCGCCATGCGGCCACGGCGCGGCTGGCCAATGTCGTGCTGCTGATCCCGAGCCCGGCGTGGGTCAAGGCAGTGATGCCGAACGGCAAGCTGCCCGACCGCGGCGACTTCAAGGCCTATGGCGAGCGCACCTCCGAGCGCCAACGCGATTGGCGCCGCGCCGTCGCCGAGTGCCAGCGCCTGGCCGACGAGTTTGCCGAACTCGTGCAGCGGCCGTCGATCGAGGCGTTGCCGCTGGTCTGAGCGTTTCAACCCACGTCGAGCGACTCGACGAAGCGCACGAGGTCACGCGCGAAGTCGCTCCGGCGGTTCCCAGTGCATCGCATGAAGCGCCAGACCCGTCGCCCCACGCGGCTGGCGCTGCTGATCCTGCCTGTGCTGTGGCTGGCCGCCTGCGACACGCTGCTGGCGCCGCGCCTGCTGCCGCCCGAGCCTTGCGTGCGGACGCGGCCGATTGCCGATCCGGGTGAGCAGTCACCGCTCTATCCGAAGAACTGAGCGTTCTGACTGCGAGCGGGACACCAGTCCCATTGCGCGCAGCGCTGTCGGGCGGTTGAATCCGCGGTCACCCTGCCTGGACGATGGCCGCCATGAACTCCTGCGCTGACTTGCCCCGCGTGTTGTTGTCGCTGCACGGCTACCCGAGCGTCAGCGCCGGTGGGCGTCACGTCGCGCTGCCGCTCAAGCGCGGCCTGGCGCTGCTGGCCTACCTCGCCGACCAGGCGCGGCCGGTCGGTCGCGACATGCTGGCGGCGCTGCTGTGGCCCGACGCGCCCGCCGGCCTGGCGCGCGGTCGCCTGCGCCGGCTGGCGCACGAAGTCAACGCCGTGCTCGGCGCCGGCGTGATCGACGCGAACCCCGACTCGCTGTGGCTGGCCGCGGATGTCGACAGCGACCTGCGGCGCAGCGGCGCGGCAATCGCGGCGGCGGATCTGCCCGCGCTGCTCGACCCGCGAGCGGCCGACGTGCTGGCCGGCTTCACGCTCGGCAGCGAGGCTTTCGACGATTGGGTGCAGTCACGCCGGCGCGAGCAGCATGCGGCGCTGACCCGCGCGTTGACGCGTGCCATCGAGCGCGCGCTCGACGCCGACCAGGCCGCCGCGGCCGAGCAGGCCGGCGAGGCGCGGCTGCGCCTCGAGCCCTGCGCCGAGGCCGGGCACGTGGCGCGCCTGCTCGGCCGTGCCGAGCGCGGCGACGCTGCCGGCGTCGAGACGGCGTATTTCGAAGGCGCGCGCACCTGGCGCGACGAGCTGGGCGCACGGCCCTCGGCGCGTTTCGAAGCGGCCTATGCGCGCGCGCTGGGCCGATTGCAGACGAACCGGCGCGAGGTCGAAATCGCTTTCGCGCCGACCGCTTCGGGCCACGTCGCGCATGCCTGCTGGGGCCCCGCTGCCGAAGACGGCGAAGCCATCGTCGTCATGTGGGGCCTGATGACCAACATCGAAGTCGGCCTCGACGAGCCGCGCATCGGCGCCATGCTCGACCGGCTGGCGCGCCGCCATCGCGTGATCATGATCGACCGCCGCGGCATGGGCCTGTCGGAGCGCATCGGCGTCGCCCCCGACGCCGCGAGTGCGACCGAGGACGTGAGCGCCGTGCTCGACCACCTCGGCCTGCGCCGCGCCTGGTTGTTCGGCTCGTCGGCCGGCGGCACGATGGCGCTCGACATGGCGCTGCGCCGCCCCGACCGCGTGGCCGGCCTGCTGCTCTTCGGCACCTCGGCCAGCGGCCACTGGACGCCGCAGACGCCGTGGGCGCTCAACCCGCGCGTGCAGGAAGCCTGGCTTGAGCGCCTGTGCGACCCGGCGCATTACGCCGAGGGCCTGCGCCGCTTCGCGCCGTCGGTCGCCGACGACCCGCGCGTGCGCGCCTGGTACGCGCGCCTGCTGCGCAACGCGGCCTCGCGCGTTGGCGTGGCCGCGCTGCTGCGTGCGTTCCAGGCCCTGGACCTGCGGCCGCGCCTGGGCGCCGTGCGCGTGCCGACGCTGGTGATGCAGCGCCGCGGCGACTGCGTGGTGCCGCTGGCCGCGGGCGAGCAACTGGCGAGCGGCATCCCTGGCGCCGAACTGGAACGGCTCGACGGCGACGATCACTTCCTCTGGCATGGCGACAGCGGCGCTGTGGTGCGCGCGATCGAACGCTTCGTCGCCCGGCACCGCTCGGCCGCACCAGCAGAAGCGATCGCGGCTTGAGGCGGTGAGCGCGCAGCGGACGCGCAACGGACGGCCGCCGCGCACGATGACGGCTTCATTTCAAGGAGCCTCGCCATGACACGCAAAGACAGCCTCGGCCTCGACCACAGCGGCGCCGATGCCAGATCACTCGACATTTACGAACAAGCCTGCCACGAGCTGCGCTGCCTCGTCGGCGACCCGCTGGCCACGGCGCAGCGCGCACTCGCCATCAGCCCGGAGTTCACGATGGCGCATGCGCTGGTGAGCTGGCTGATGCTGCTCGGCACCGAGCCCGGCGGCTTGGCGCCGGCGCGCGCCGCGCTCGACACAGCGCGCGGACTGCCGGCCGACGAGCGCGAGGCGATGCATCTGCAGGCCATCGAGCATGTCGTCAACGGCCACTGGCACGCCGGCGGCGCTGTGCTCGAAGACCTGTCGATCCGCTGGCCGCGCGATGCGCTGGCGCTGCAGGCGGGCCACCAGATCGATTTCTTCACCGGCCACTCGCGCATGCTGCGCGACCGCATCGCCCGTGCCGCGTCGTCGTGGCAGGCTGGCATGCCCGGCTACCACGCCGTGCTCGGCATGCATGCCTTTGGCCTGGAAGAAACCGGCGACTACGCGCGTGCCGAGACCTTGGGCCGGCACGCCGTCGAGCTCGAGCCGAAGGACAGCTGGGCCTGGCACGCGGTGGCGCATGTGATGGAAATGCAGAACCGGCGCCGCGACGGCGTGGCCTGGCTCGGCAAGTCGAGCGACACCTGGAGCGAGGGCAGTTTTCTGGCCGTGCACAACTGGTGGCACCTGGCGCTGTTCCATCTCGGCCTGGACCAGATCGACGAGGTGATGGCGATCGTCGATGCGCGCGTGCTCGGCACTGCGTCGCCGATCGTGCTCGAGATGATCGACGCTTCGGCAGTGCTGTGGCGGCTCGAGCTGCGCGGCATCGACGTCGGCGATCGCTGGGGCGCGCTGGCCGATCGCTGGGCTGTTGTCTCGCAACAGAGCACCTACGCCTTCAACGACCTGCACGCGATGCTGGCCTTCGTCGGCGCCGGTCGCAGCGACGAAGCACAACGCCTGCTGGCGGCGCAGGACGCGGCGCTGCATGCGGCGGGCGACAACGCGATGTTCCTGCGCGACGTGGGGCAGGACGCCACGCACGCGGTCCACGCCTTCGGCGCCGGCCGCTACGCCGAAGCGGTGCAGCGCCTGCGCCCGCTGCGCAGCCGTGCGCACCGCTTCGGCGGCAGCCATGCGCAGCGCGACCTGATCGACCTGACGCTGATCGAAGCGGCGGCGCGCGATGGTCAGGCGCTGTTGGCCGATGCGTTGCAGCGCGAGCGGGCCGAGCGCCTGTAGTGATCGGCTCTCAGTTGTTGGGGCGGGGCCCGTCCGGGCCCCTCATCCTCCGTGGCGCAGCACGCCGAACAGCCCTTGCGTTTCGTCGCCGGGGCCGGCCGCGAAGTACAGCGCGTTGCGGTCGCCCAGGCTCGCACCGTTGCCGAACTGCAAGCCCCACAGGCCTTCGATCGCCACCGGCTCGCCGTTGCCGTCGGCAATGAAACCGAGGAACGCATTGCGTTCGATGTCGTACGCCGCGATGCGACCCTTGCCGCCGAAGTTGCCGACCAGCAGCGCGCCGTTGAACGGGTCGAAGCCTTCGCTCGGCGCCACGGCGAGTCCCCACGGCGCATTCAGGCGCTTGTCGTCGCCGAAGGTTCTGACGAGCGCGCCTTCGAGGTCGAACATGGCAACACGGCCGCGGTCGGGTTGCAGCGTTTCATCGGCGGCGGCAATGGCGTCTTCTTCAGCGGCGTAGAAGCTGCTGGCGTCGTTCGGATCGGGCTGGCTCTTGGCGTAGGCGACGAGGCGTAGCTGGTGCCTTTCACGTCGAGCACCTGGATGTTGAACGGCACGACGTCGCCGGGCACCGGCGCGCTCTGCGTGCCGATGAAAGGATTGGCGAACGCGCTGCCCAGGGCGAGCGGCTGCCAGTCCTCGTCGAAAGCGCGGATCTGCGGCGCAGCGCCGAAGTCGGCCACCAACAACCGGTCCCAGGTGCCGGGTTTGATGGCGACGCCGAAGTAGGCGTGGCCTTCGGCGTTGCCGTTGATGACCTCCACCGCCGCGCCGTTGCGCCGTACGACGTCGCCGCTCGTCGCATGGCGCTCGGTCTAGCCGGAGATGACGCCGGAGTCGGTGGCGAAGACGAAGCGCGCCGAGCCTTCGAGGATTTGCTCGACGCCATCGACGTTGACGCGCTGGTCACGGACGACGAACTTGTCGGACGTGACTTCGGCGCCGTTGAAGACGACTCCTGTGGCCAAGCCGGTGAAGAGCTCGGTGTTGGCGACGTCGGCTTCGCTCTCGGGCACGCCGGCGCCGGGGATGCGCACCAGCGTCAGCGCGTCCTGGAACAAGGTGCGCAGCGAAGCGTCGCCCCGAGGCAACGACATCGCCGACGAACTGGTACGACCAGCCGCCGGCCGTGACCCAGAAGTGCCCGCCGGCGCCTGCCGGACGGATCGCGATGCCCCAGCCGTCGATGAACTCGGCGTTGCGTTCGGCGGTGGCCAGGGTTGGTGCGAAGGTGCCGGCGTCGGCCGCGCTGGCAACGAGGTTGGTTTGCGTGAAACGGTTGCGCGGCGCGTCGTCGTCATCACCGCCGCACGCGGCGAGCAATGAGACGCTGCCCGAAGCAATCAGGAAATGACGACGCTGCATGTGAAAACCTCCATCGACGTTGAAAACACGGCGCTCTCCGCGCCGAGCGCTGCCGTGGTCTTGGCAGTTTCGGCCGCTGGCACGAGCCAGAAGACCAGGCCGCTGACGCCGCCGACGAGGGCCACGGCCAGCAGGTCGTAGGTCCAATGC
>JANNJX010000762.1:0-1651 GCA_031396005.1 Burkholderiales bacterium | reverse complement strand
CTGAACCCGCGCGAAGTGGTGGCTGCGGCTGAAGCGGCACACCGGGACGGGCACGCCCCATTGGCCGGCGTCGAAGGCTTCATACGCCAGATCCTCGGCTGGCGCGAATACGTGCGCGGCATCTACTGGACCCAGATGCCGGACTACCTGGAACGCAACGCGCTCGACGCCCAGCAGGACCTGCCGGCCTGGTACTGGACGGGCGCCACCGACATGGCCTGTCTGCGCGACGCGCTGACGCAAACGCTCACGCACGGCTACGCCAACCACATCCAGCGCTTGATGGTCACGGGCCTGTACGCGTTGATGCTCGGCGTGCAGCCCAAGCAGGTGCACGCCTGGTACCTGGCGGTCTACGTCGATGCCGTGGAATGGGTGGAGCTGCCCAACACCCTGGGCATGAGCCAGTACGCCGACGGCGGCGTGATGGGCAGCAAGCCCTACATCGCCACCGGCAAGTACATCGACCGCATGAGCCCGCACTGCAAGGGCTGCCGCTACGACCCCGCTCAGCGCAGCGGCGACAGCGCCTGCCCCTTCACCACGCTGTACTGGGATTTCCTGATGCGCCATGAATCGACGCTGGTGAAGAACCCGCGCATGGCACTGCAAGTGAAAAACGTGGCGCGCCTGACCGATGTGCAGAAGCAGGCGGTGACCGAACGCGCGGCAGCGATCCGTCGTGGCGAAATCGGGGCGGCCCCGCATGCCTGAAACCTTGGCAACCACGGTCACGCTCGCGCCCACGCTGGCTGCGGCGCAGGCCCGCATCGCCGCGGTGCGGCCGGCGGCCTACGCGCGCACACGCAACGCGCTCGACGGCGCCGTCAGCGGCTTGTCGCCGTACATCACCCATGGCTTCGTCACGTTGGCCGACGTGCTGGCCGGCGTGGCTTCGCGCCATGCGCTCGACGTGCAACACAAGTTTGTCTTCGAGCTGGGCTGGCGCGCGTATTTTCGTCATGTCTGGCAGCACCGCGGCGAGGGCATCCTCCACTCGCAGCACGAGGGCCCGTTGCCCGACGACGCTTACGCCCGCGAGCTGCCGGCCGACATCCGCCAGGGCTGCACCGGGGTGCCGGTGGTGGACCAAGCCGTGCGTGCGCTTTATGCCACCGGCACGCTGCACAATCACGCGCGCATGTGGCTTGCCAGCTATGTGGTGCATGTGCGCAAGGTGCACTGGCGCGTCGCCGCCGATTGGCTGTACGGCCACCTGCTCGACGGCGACCTCGCCAGCAACCACCTCAGCTGGCAATGGGTGGCTGGCACCGGCAGCAGCAAGCCGTACACTTCAATGCCGACAACGTGGCACGCTATGCACCCGCGTCGTGGCACAGCCCCGGCAGCGTGATCGACACGTCCTACGAAGCGCTCGACCGCATGGCGCGCAAGCCCGCGCAGCGGCCTGTGTTGCAACGGCAGGTTGATCACGCCACCGCACCCGAAAGCCCAGGGCTGACCGAGCCACCGCTTGGCGCTGAGCCGCCAGCCGACCTCGGCCTGACGGCTCCCGCCGCTGCCACTGTTACTCGCCGCGAGGTCTGGCTCGTACACCCCTGGAGCCTGGGCCAGCTTCCGGCCGCGTTGCCGGCCGACACCTTGGTCATTGGCGTCTTCCTTTCCGACTTTCACCGCGCTTGGCCGTGGA
>JANNJX010000761.1:0-1802 GCA_031396005.1 Burkholderiales bacterium | reverse complement strand
GGGCGGTGGCTGGGGCATGCAGGCGGCGATGGTGCCACGGCCTTGCGCGACCCCCTTGTTTGTCATGGCTTGCGGGCGATCCTGGGGGTTCGCAGCCCTGGGCGAGGCGCGCAGACTGCGCGCCCGACCCACCCTTGACGCCGTTCTTGCCACCGTTTTTCTCGCGATGGAAGTCTTCATCAGCTACCGCCGCCTCGACGGCAACCTGCAGGCCCTGCTCGTGCACAAGGAGCTCGAGCAGCGCCTGCCCGGCGACACGATCTTCATGGACGTGGCCGACATCGGCTGGGGCGACGACTTCGTACAGGCCATCGACGCGCGGCTGGCGCGCGCCGAAGTGGTGATCGTGATCATCGGCAAGCACTGGCTGGAGATGCTGCAAGCGCGCCAGCGCGGCGACGATTGGGTGCGCCACGAGGTGACGACGGCGCTGCGGCTGCGTGCCGCGTCGCTCACTGCCGGCGGCAAGGCGCGCCCGCGCGTGCTGCCGGTGCTGGTGGACGCTGCCGCGCAGATCGACAAGGCCAGCCTGCCCGAGTCGCTGCAGGCGCTGGCCAGCCTCAACACGAAGGGCTTCGACGAGCACGCCAGCGAGAGCAGCCTCAACCAGATCGTCGAGGCGGTGCGCGGCGAGAAGGATGTGGACGTGGTGGAGCGGGAGCGCTGGCGCCGCATCGCCTTCCACGCCTCGTGGGCGGTCGGCGCGCTGCTCGCCATCGCGTCGTTGACCTCGCTGCTCGACGTGGTGGGCCTCGACACGCGGGCGCGCACGCTGACCCTGGCGCTGGCCTCGGTGGGCCGCGACGCCGCCGCGCTGCCGTGGAGCGACAGCGTGGTCTGGGTGGCGATCGACACCGAGACGCAGATCCATCTCAACCGGCCGCTCGACGAGTCGTGGCGCAAGCAGCACGCGCAGGTGATCGAGATCGCGCACCGTGCCGGCGCGCGCGCACTCGCCTTCGACCTCAGCTTCGAAGACGCCGGCCCGGCCGAGGCCGACGCCGCGCTAGAGCGCGCGCTGCGCGCGGCGCGCAGCCCGATCGGTGCCGCCGGCGGCTCACGTCCACCGCTGCCGTGGCGGTGGCGGTGCAATCGCTCGACGCCGCCACACGGCAGCCCAAGCTGCTGCCGCGTTTTGCTGCGCTGGTGCAGCCGGCGCTCGGCTGCGCCGGCCAGCGTGCCGGCCAGGCGGTGTCGCTGCCGCTGGCATCGCTGCGTGGCGGTGCCGACCTGCCGCACGGCGCGCCGATCGAACCCCAGGCGTGGCTGCCTTCGCTCGCGCTGGCGGCGTGGAGCGGCAACGGTGCCATCGAGCAGGTGACGCCTTCGTGGTCGAGCCTGCGCGTGCGCGTGCAAGAGCGCTCGGCGGACGTGCCGGTGTTCCTGCACAGCGACATCCGCCGGCCCACCGCGTGCCCGGTGATCGCGCCCGGCGACCGCGTGGCGCAGCAATGGATCGACGGCCACGCGCTGCCGCGGCTCGACCGTGCGCCGCGCCGCGTCTCCTACCGCGACCTGCTCGAGCGCGAGCCCGCGGCGCTGCAAGCGCTGCGCGGCCGCATCGCGCTGGTCGGCGTCGATCTGCCGGGCGAGGATCGCCTGGACGTGCCGGGTGAAGAAGGCGACCGCGCCGGCGCCGAGCTGTTCGTGGCGCAGATCGATGCGCTCGAACGCGGCGCCGCGGTGCGCGCGCTCGGCCTGCCGGCGCAGGCCGCGTTGCTGATCGCGCTGGCGCTGTGCGGCTCGCGGCTGGCCGCTGTTGCCGCGCGCCGTCGCCCCGAGGCGCGCTACCCGGCGCTGCT
>JANNJX010000757.1:0-1716 GCA_031396005.1 Burkholderiales bacterium | reverse complement strand
TCTCGGCTTCGACAAGCGCAGCTACATGCGCGCCGCGACGAGCTACATGCGCGCCGCGACGAGCCAGAAATGCATCCGCGCCGGCGGCAAGCACAACGACCTGGAGAACGTCGGCTACACGGCGCGCCATCTCACCTTCTTCGAGATGCTGGGCAACTTCAGCTTCGGCGACTACTTCAAGCACGACGCGATCCAGTTCGCCTGGGAGTTGCTGACGGAGCACTTCAAGCTGCCCAAAGAAAAGCTCTGGGCCACGGTGTATGCCGAAGACGACGAGGCCTACGACATCTGGTTGAAGGTCATCGGGCTGCCGGCCGAGCGCATCGTGCGCATCGGCGACAACAAGGGCGCCCGCTACATGAGCGACAACTTCTGGATGATGGGCGACACGGGGCCGTGCGGCCCGTGCAGCGAAATCTTCTACGACCACGGCCCCGCGGTCGAAGGCGGCCCGCCGGGATCGCCCGAGCAGGACGGCGACCGTTATGTCGAGATCTGGAACAACGTCTTCATGCAGTTCAACCGCACCGACGACGGTGTGATGCACAAGCTGCCCAAGCCGAGCGTGGATACCGGCATGGGGCTGGAGCGCTTGAGCACCGTGCTGCAGGGCGTGCACGGCGTGTTCCAGATCGACCTGTTCATGCGCTTGCTCGATGCGGCGAAGAAGGCGGTGGACGTTGCGGGCGGCGGCGACTGTGACCGCGAGTCGCCTTCGTTGAAAGTGATTGCCGACCACATCCGCTCGTGCGCGTTCACGGTGGCTGATGGCGTGATCCCGGGCAACGAAGGCCGCGGCTACGTGCTGCGGCGCATCGCGCGGCGTGGTATCCGGCATGGCTACAAGCTCGGTGCGCGCAAACCGTTCTTCCATTCGATCGTGGGCACGCTGGCGGCCGAGATGGGTGACGCCTATCCCGACCTGCGCCGCCAGGCGCAGCGAGTGACCGAGGTGCTGAAGCAGGAAGAGGAGCGTTTCTTCCAGACCATCGCCAACGGCATGGAGATTCTGGAGGGCGAGATTTCCGTGCAGGGGCATGCGCCAACAGTCAAATTTGGTAGGGACGTGACTGTGCAACTGACAGGTGTCGAGGCGAAGGCACAGGTCGGTAGTCTTCAGCCAGTTGTTAGCGGAGAGCTCGCCTTCAAGCTGCACGACACCTTCGGCTTCCCGCTCGACCTCACGGCCGATGTCTGCCGCGAGCGCGGGGTCACGGTCGATGAAGCGGGCTTCAACGCGGCGATGCAGCGCCAGCGCGAGCAGGCGCGCGCGGCGGGCAAGTTCAAGTTGGCGCAAGGCCTGGCCTACAGCGGCGTGGACACGGCATTCGACGGCTACGAGCATCTGACGGTCGAGGGCGTGAAGATCACCGCGCTGTATGTCGACGGCGCGTCGGTGCAGCAAGCCAGGGCCGGCGACGACGTGGCGATCGTGCTCGACAAGACGCCCTTCTACGCCGAGAGCGGCGGTCAAGTCGGCGATGCCGGCGAGCTGCGCAACGCGACGACGCTGGTGAAGATCGAGGACACGACGAAGATTCAGGCGGCGGTGTTTGGCCACCAGGGCCGCGTCGTCGAAGGCGACGTCCAGATCGGCGATGTCTTCACCGCGCGCGTCAACGCCGAGCAGCGCGCGAAGACCGTGCGCAATCACTCCTCCACGCACCTGATGCACAAGGCGCTGCGCGAGGTGCTGGGCGCGCACGTGCAGCAGAA
>JANNJX010000742.1:0-2520 GCA_031396005.1 Burkholderiales bacterium | reverse complement strand
GCTGATCGGCGCGACGAAGGGCGAAGCGTTCTACCGCGGCGAGATCGCGGCGGCGCTCGCCGCGCATGCACGCGCGCACGGCGGCGCGATGACCGAGGCCGATCTCGCCGCCTACCAGCCGGAGTGGGTCCTGCCGCTGGCGCAGAACGTTCGTGGCCACACGCTGCACGAGATCCCGCCGAACGGGCAGGGCATCGCGGCGCAGATGGCACTGGGCATGCTCGAACATTTCGAACTGCCGTCGATGGCGATCGACAGCGCGGCCTGGCAGCACCTGCAGATCGAAGCGATGAAGCTCGCCTTCGCCGACGTCTACCGTTTCGTCGCCGACCCGCAGCACATGGAAGGGCCGGTGTCGTTGCTGCTCGACGCGGGTTACCTGGCGTCGCGCGCCAAGCTGATCGACCCGCAGCGCGCGCAGCACTTCGGCCCAGGCTACGGCGTCAAGGGCGGCACGATCTACCTCACCACCGCCGACGAGAGCGGCATGATGGTCAGCTACATCCAGAGCAACTACATGGGCTTCGGCTCGGGCGTCGTCGAGCCGACGTTCGGCATCAGCTTGCAGAACCGCGGCGCGGGGTTCTCGCTCGACGCCAAACACCCGAACGTCGTTGCGCCGGGCAAGCGGCCGTTCCACACCATCATCCCCGGGTTCCTCACCCAAGACGGCGCGCCGGTGATGAGCTTCGGCATCATGGGCGGCAACATGCAGCCGCAGGCGCATGTGCAGACCTTGGTGCGCATGCTCTGCCACGGCCAGAACCCGCAGGCGGCGTGCGACGCGCCGCGCTGGCGCTTCAACGAAGGTCTCGACGTCAACGTCGAGCGCCACATGCCGGCGGCGACGGTCGATGGCTTGCGCGCGCTCGGCCACAACCTCGTCGGCATCGACGACAGCTACATGGATTTCGGCGCCGGGCAGTTCATCTGGCGCCTGGGCGATCCGGCCGTCGAAGGTTATGTCGCCGCGAGCGATTCGCGGCGCGATGGACAGGCTGCCGGTTTTTGAAGATCGATCAACTCGGCCTGGGCTGGCGCTCGCAGATTCTGGCCTGCGCCTTCGGCGGCGAGATCGTCGAGTGCGACGACTGCATCGTCGTGCGCTCGCCGTCGAATCCGACGTACTACTGGGGCAACTGCCTGATCCTGCCCGCGGCGCCGCGCGACGACGAACTGGCCCATTGGCTGCAGCGCTTCGACGACGAGATCGCGCGCCGCCAGCCCGACTCGTTGCACCTGGCGTTCGGCGTCAATGCGGATGCCTTGCCGCACGCCTTGCCGTCGTGGCGCGCGGCCGGCATCGACGAGTTCGACGCCGATGCCGTGCTGACGCTCGAACCATCGGACTTGTCTGCTGCGCCGTTGGTGCGCGATACGCCCGAGTTGGTTCTGCGCACGCTCGACCTGGCGCACGAGGCCGAGCTCGCGATCGAGGCCCAGGTGCGCGCGCGCGACGCGTCGTTCGAAGGCGACGGCTACCGCATCTTCCGTCGCAACGCCATGCAGCGCATGGCGGCGATGCAGCAGCAGGGCGTCGGCGAGTGGTTTGGTGCGATGGTGGGCGACGTGCTCGCCGCCGACTGCGGGCTGGTCCATGCAGGCCCCGGCGGGCTCGGCCGCTTTCAGTATGTCCAGACGCAGGCCGAGTGGCGGCGTCGTGGTTTGTGCCGCGCGCTGGTGCATCACGTCTGCGTCCACGCCTTCGACACCTTGAAGCTGACGCGCCTGGTCATGTGCGCCGACCCGAACGACGTGGCGATCGGCATCTACCGCTCGGTCGGCTTCAGCCAGGTCGAGTCGCATTGGTGCCTGCAACGCCGACCGCTGCCCGACCAGGATCGCGATCGCGGATGATGGTGGTCTGGTTTTCCGGAGGTCCCCGATGAACAATATCTTCTTCGTGCCGTTGACGTTGCTGCTGGCCTGCACGAGCGCATTCGCCGCGGACACGACCGACTTCGTGCCCGCGCCTGCCGCGGCAGCGCCCGACAAGTTGAGCGCGGCTCGCGTCCACATCAAGGCCGCGCGCTGGGCCGATGCGGTGGCCGAGTTGAAGAAGATCAACGACACGCGCAACGGCGACTGGAACAACCTGATGGGCTTTGCGCACCGCAAACTTTCGCCGCCCGACCTGGCCGCCGCCGAGCGCTACTACGACGCCGCGCTCAAGATCTCGCCGGCGCACCGTGGCGCGCTCGAGTACTCGGGCGAGCTGTACCTGATGAAGGGCGAGCTGCCGCGCGCCGAGCAGCGCCTGGCCGAACTGGCGCGCGTCTGCGCCGGCCCGTGCGAAGAGCAAGCCGAGCTGAAGCGTTCGATCGAGCGCTTCAAGGCCAACGGCAACAAGCACGTCGCCGGGGCCTATTGAACAGCGCAGCCGCACCCAGCAAGCCGCTGTGGACCGGCATCGCGCTGGCCACCGCCGGCGCGATAGCGTTCTCGGGCAAGGCGATCCTGGCCAAGCTGATGTACCGCCACGGCGTCGACGCGGT
Source organism: Burkholderiales bacterium (assembly GCA_031396005.1). GTDB lineage: Bacteria > Pseudomonadota > Gammaproteobacteria > Burkholderiales > Burkholderiaceae_C > CADEEN01. The sequence continues at coordinate 25 of JANNJX010000742.1, read as the reverse complement.
GCAGGTGCTGTTCTGGCGCATGCTG
>JANNJX010000629.1:0-4756 GCA_031396005.1 Burkholderiales bacterium | reverse complement strand
CCGATCGACGGTTCCTTCATGGCCGAAAGTGAGAGTCCACGATGGGCCGCTTTGGCCGTCGCGCGACCACCCAAGCACTCTCGATCATTGCCTTCATTACGCTACAGTAACGCTGCTGCAAGCGCACTGGGGCTCTTCGGCTTTCCCCCGCTGCGGTGTTGGAGTGTGGGGTTCGTTGTGGGGTTTCTGGTCATTGGGGAAGACGGATTTGATGGCGCGACAGGCACTTAGCTCGCTACTCGACGTTCAGGTGCAGAACCTGGAGTGACATGGAAACCCCCGGCAACCTCTTCGTCGTCGCCGCGCCGAGCGGCACCGGCAAGTCCAGCCTCGTCAAGGCCTTGCTCGAACTCGACTCGCACCTCGTGGTCTCGGTCTCGCACACCACACGCGCACCTCGCGGGCAGGAACAGCATGGGCGTGAGTACTGGTTCGTCGATGAGCCCGAGTTCCAGGCGATGGCCGGCCGCGGCGAATTCTTCGAGTGGGCGCAGGTGCACGGCAAGCTCTACGGCACATCGCGGCTGGCCATCCAGGACCGCTTGGCGCGCGGCGAAGACGTGGTGCTCGAGATCGACTGGCAGGGCGCGCTGCAGATCAAACGCCTGTTCGAGCACACGGTGCTGATCTTTGTCCTGCCGCCTTCGTGGGACGAGCTGCGCCAGCGCCTGCTGCGCCGCGGCGAAGACAACCCGGAAACGATCGAGCAGCGCATGGCCAATGCCCGCGACGAGGTGGCCCGTGCCCGCGACTTCGACTTTGTTATCATCAATTCCCTGTTCGAGACAGCGCTTTTCGATCTGAAGACCGTTGTTCACTCGCAGCGATTGAAGTACGCCGCGCAGCGGCGCAACAAGTCTGCGGTTTTCGCGGCCTTGAACCTGAACTGAAGGACCCCAAGCACCATGGCCCGCATCACCGTCGAAGACTGCCTGGACAAGATCCCCAACCGCTTTCAGCTCGTGCTGGCCGCCACCTACCGCGCGCGCATGTTGAGCCAGGGTCACGCGCCGAAGGTCGAGAGCCGGGGCAACAAGCCTGGCGTGACAGCGCTGCGCGAAATTGCCGCCGGCGTCGTCGGCATCGAGATGCTGCGCAAGGTGCCGATCTGAGTCGGCGTTCCTGCTGCCGTTGAAGGGCGCTCTCGGAGCGCCCTTTTTCATGGGCTGGCGCGCCGCAACGATGAACCGTTGCTTCGTCCTACGCCAACGCCGCCTTGCCGCTGACGCGGCGCGCCAGCCGTCGTGCCTAGAGTGGATGTCTCTTCAGTCTGACTTTCGGAGACGCACATGAGCAACCACCTCACCCCCGCCGAGCGCAAGGACCCGCCTGCTGCGAGCGAAGGCACCCGAGAGGCGCTGGACTCGACGACGCGGCCTGTGCGCTCCGACACCACCGCCGACCAGGAATCGTCGCCGGGGGAAGAAGATACTTCGTTGCGCAACCTCCAACCGCGTTCGACGCAGCGGCAATTCGGCCAGACGCCGGACATCGATGCCGAGCCTGACCAGGACAGCGGCGTCAAGCAATGGGTGCGTGAGAGTTCGGAAATGGACAAGAGCTTTCCCGATGACGGCGACGCCCCAAAACGCGAAAAGACAGACTGACTGATCCGCTGCGGCGCCGAGCCCAGGCGCGGTCATAGAGCGGTTTTTCGCTTTGTGGGACCATCAGCGCCGTGGGCATTCGATCTTTCGCCGCCGACCTGCTGCCGAGCGCGCTGCTGCAAACTGCACGCGAGCGCCCGGCGGCTGCCGTGCCGCGCACCGAGGCCAACGACTTTGCGGCGCTGACCGAAAAGTTGTCCTACCTGTCGAAGGCCGAACTCAAGCAGGTCCGCGAGGCCTACAAGTTCGCCGACGAAGCGCACCTCGGCCAGTTCCGCGCCAGCGGGCAGGCCTACATCACGCACCCGATCGCAGTGGCTGGCCTGGTAGCCGATTGGAAGCTCGACGTGCAGGCCATCATGGCTGCGTTGATGCACGACGCGATGGAAGACTGCGGCGTCACCAAGCCGGAGCTGATCCAGCGCTTCGGCGCGCCGACGGCCGAGCTGGTCGATGGCCTGACCAAGCTCGACAAGCTGCACTTCTCGACGCGCGAAGAATCGCAAGCCGAGTCGTTCCGCAAGATGCTGCTGGCGATGGCGCGCGACGTGCGCGTCATCCTCGTCAAGCTCGCCGACCGCCTGCACAACATGCGCACGCTGTCAGCCGTGGCGGCCGACAAGCGCGGCCGCATCGCCCGCGAGACGCTCGACATCTACGCGCCGATTGCGCATCGCCTGGGCCTCAACCAGATCTACCGCGAGCTGCAGGAGCTGTCGTTCGCACAGGTCTATCCATGGCGCCACGGCGCACTGGCCAAGGCGCTGACCAAGGCCCGCGGCACGCGGCGCGACATCGTCGAGCGCGTGCAGAAGGACGTCGAGAAGGCCTTCGGCGCCGCCAAGCTGCGCGCGCAGGTCTTCGGCCGCGAGAAGACGGTGTATTCGATCTTTCGCAAGATGCGCGACAAGCACCAGCCGTTCGCCAGCGTCAACGACCTGTTCGGTTTTCGCATCGTCGTGCCGCAGATCTCCGACTGCTATGTCGCGCTCGGCGTGCTGCACCAGCTCTTCAAGCCGCTGCCGGGCCGCTTCAAGGACTACATCGCGATCCCGAAGGCCAACGGCTACCAGTCGCTGCACACGACATTGGTCAGCCCGCTCGGCACTGCCGTCGAGTTCCAGATCCGCACCGAGCCGATGCATGCCGTGGCCGAAGCCGGCATCGCCGCGCACTGGATGTACAAGACCAAGGGCAGCAACGGCCACGGCGCCGACGCGCAGCGCTTGGGCGCGACGGTGTTGAAAAGCCTGATCGACATCCAGGACGACACGCGCGACGCCGCCGAATTTCTCGAGCACGTCAAGATCGACCTCTACCCCGAGGCGGTCTATGTGTTCACGCCGAAGTCACAGATCCTGTCGCTGCCGCGCGGCGCCACACCGGTCGACTTTGCCTACGCGATCCACTCCGACGTCGGTGACCATTGTGTTGCCGCGTCGGTCAACGGCGAGGCCGTCGCGCTGCGCACCGAGCTGAAGAGCGGCGATGTCGTTGCGATCACCACGGCGCCCGGCGCGCGGCCGAACCCGGCCTGGCTGAACTTCGTGCGCACCGGCCGCGCGCGGGCCAAGATCCGGCACCACCTGAAGACGATGGAGCACGAGGAGTCGCGGGCGCTCGGCGAACGGTTGCTGGCGCAGAGCCTGCGCAGCGAAGGCCTGCTGATGCCCTCCTCCGACCCCAATGAGGAAGCCGCCGTGCAGATCTGGCAGCACCTGACGCGCTGGAGCGGCAACCGCAACCGCGGCGAGCTGATGGTCGATATCGGAGTCGGCCGCAAGATCGCCTCGATCGTCGCCAAGCGCCTGGCGCATCTCGTCGCCGAGCGCGGCGGCGACAAGCCGGACGCGGTGACGCTGTCGATGCGCCACTTCGGCGCCGACGCCGACCCGGTGCCGCATCAAGGGCATGTCGTCATCGACGGCAGCGAAGCGGCGTCGATCCAACTCGCGGCCTGCTGCCACCCGATCCCCGGCGACGAGATCGTCGGCTACCTTGGCCGCGGCGAGGGGCTGACGGTGCATAGCGCGGAGTGCTCCGTCGCCAAGCGCCTGTTCGAACGCGACAGCGAGCGCTGGTTGCCAGTGGAGTGGGCCGAGCAGCCGGTGCGCGCCTTCGACGCCGAGGTCCACGTGCTGGTGCAAAACGGCAAGGGCGTGCTGGCGCGCGTCGCCACGGCCGTCAGCGCCACGGAAACCGACATCACGCACATCGACATGGGCACCGAGCGAGCCTCGGAGACCACCGAGCTCAAGCTGACGCTCGCCGTCCGCGACCGCCAGCACTTGGCCGACGCGCTGCGCACCCTGCGTCGCGCGCCCGCGGTGCTGCGCGTGGCCCGCGTCAAAGGCTGATGCTCAGTTCTCGAACTCGATGCGCGTAGCGATCGCGCGCGTGCGGTCCGCTGAGAGGACACCGCGCACACGCACGCGCCGGCCGTTGGCCAGGTCAGCTTCGCTGCCGTTGCGGTATTCGAGGCCGTTGCCGCCGTAGAACACGGTGATGCCGCGCACCTGGAACGTCTGCACGCCGCGGTCGAGAGCGGTGATGGCCTCGCGCAGGTCCACGCCGTCGTTGAAGGCATCGTTGTCGCTGCGCAGATCGACCGTTGCTGCGATCAGCGTTCCAGCCTCGCTGCGGCCGCGCACCTTGACGCGCGCGCCGAGCACGATGCCGGCGCTGCCATCGACGAACGTGGCGCTGGCGGCATCGACATCGACGCCGTTGACGGCAAAGCGCGTCGTGCTGGTCAGCGAGGTGATCAGGCCTTCGACCTCGGCCTCGTCGCGGTCGGCCACGCGGCGCGTGTCGGCAGCGATGGCCGTTACCGGCCATCGGCCTGCGACCTGCGCCGTGGCCACCGTCAGGCGCACGAGCTGGCCGTTGGCCAGGCCTGCCGGCACGCCGGTGGCGGCGAGGTCGAAACTTTGCGCGCCGATGCGCAACGCCGGCGGCGCAGCTGTCAGGTCACGCACCAAGCCGCGCACGCGGAAGGCGGCGGGCGCGGCGCTGCGGCGCTCGATGCGCGTGGCCACGTAGCGGTCGATCAACTCACGTGGTTCGATGAAACCATGGACCTCGACGATGTCGCCAACGACCAGCGAGCCGGCGCCGCCGAGGGCACCATCAACGACGGTGGCCTGCGT
>JANNJX010000661.1:0-2493 GCA_031396005.1 Burkholderiales bacterium | reverse complement strand
GTCGACCAACTCGTCGACGCCGGCGTCATCAAGACGCTGCCCGATCTGTACAAGCTCGGCGTGGCGTCGTTGGCGCAGCTCGAACGCATGGCCGACAAGAGCGCGACGAACCTCGTCGCCGCGATCGACAAGAGCAAGCAGACGACGCTGGCGCGGTTTCTGTATGCGCTCGGCATCCGCCACGTCGGCGAGACGACGGCCATGGATGTGGCGCGCCACTTCGGCGCGCTCGACCGCTTGATGCAGGCGAGCTCCCTGCAACTGCTCGAAGCGCCGGACGTCGGGCCGGTCGTTGCGCAGAGCATCCGCACCTTCTTCGAGCAGCCACACAACCGCGAGGTGGTCGAACAGTTGCGCGCCGCGGGCATCACGTGGGCCGAGCACGACGGCGAGGCCGACACGACGCCAAAGCCGGTGGCCGGCAAGACCTTCGTCCTCACCGGCTCGCTGCCGACGCTGGAGCGCGAGGACGCCAAGGCGCTGATCGAGGCCGCCGGCGGCAAGGTCTCGGGCTCGGTGAGCAAGAAGACGCACTACGTCGTCGCCGGCGAGGCCGCGGGCAGCAAGCTCGACAAGGCGCGTGAGTTGGGCGTGGAGGTGATCGACGAGGCGGCGCTGCGCGCGCTGCTGGGAGCTGCGACGTGAATGCGCCTCTGTTGGGCGTGGACCTCGGCGGCACCAAGATCGAAATCGCCGCGCTGTCGCGTGACAACGGTGCGATCCTCTTGCGCGAGCGCGTCGCCACGCCGCGTCAAGGCTACGACACGGTGCTGCGGGCCATCGCGGGGCTGGTGCACGGCGCCGAGTCGAATCTGGGCGTGGCCGGTCTGCCGTTGGGCATCGGCATTCCGGGCTGCATCTCGCCGGCGACGGGCGTGGTCAATGGCGCCAACTCGACCGGGCTCAACGGCCACGCGCTCGACCGCGACTTGCAGCAACTGTTGCAACGCCCGATTCGCGTCGACAACGATGCCAACTGCCTGGCGGCGAGCGAAGCGGTCGATGGCGCAGCGGCCGGCCAGCGCGTCGTCTTCGCCGCGATCCTCGGCACGGGCGTCGGCGCCGGCATCGCCATCGACGGCAGGGCGTGGGCAGGCCAGCAGGCGATTGCCGGCGAGTGGGGTCACAACCCGGCGCCGCTCGTCGACGGCGACGAGTCCGTGGCCCGCCTGCGCTGCTGGTGCGGGCGCGGCGAGTGCAACGAGACGCTGCTCTCCGGCCCGGGCTTCGCCGCCGACCATGCACGCCACGGCGGCGCGGCCCTCGACGCGCCGGCGATCATTGCTGCTGCCCTGGCGGGCGACGCAGCGGCCCAGGCCAGCTTCGGCCGTTACCGCGAACGCCTGGCGCGTGCGCTGGCACAGATCATCAACCTGCTCGACCCCTCGGCCATCGTGCTCGGTGGCGGCGTGAGCAACGTCGATGCGCTGTACGCCGACGTGCCGCGGCGCTGGGCACGGCATGTCTTCTCCGATACCGTGGCCACGCCGCTGCTGCGCGCGCGGCACGGCGACTCATCCGGCGTGCGCGGCGCGGCGTGGCTGTGGAGGTGAACCGACCATGAGGAATGGGCAATGACCGTTCGAGAGATTCTGAAGATGGGCGACCCGCGGCTGCTGCGCGTGGCGCCGCCGGTGACGGCGTTCGACACGCCCGAGCTGCATGCGCTCGTCGCCGATCTCTTCGACACGATGGAGGCGGCCAACGGCGCCGGCCTGGCGGCGCCGCAGATCGGCGTCGATCTGCAGGTGGTGATCTTCGGCTTCAGCAAGATCCAGCGCTACCCGGACGCGCCGCCGGTGCCGCTGACGGTGCTGTGTAACCCGGTCATCGAGCCGTTGGACGACGCGCTCGAAGACGGCTGGGAAGGCTGCCTGTCGGTGCCCGGCTTGCGCGGCGTGGTGCCACGGCACACGCGCATCCGCTACCGCGGCTTCGACCCCACGGGCCGGCAGATCGAGCGCGAGGCCGAGGGCTTCCATGCCCGCGTGGTGCAGCATGAGTGCGACCACTTGATCGGCCGCTTGTACCCGACGCGCATGACCGATCTCACGAAACTCGGCTTCACCAGCGTCTTGTTCCCGGAGTTGGACCCGGCCTGCGACGACTGAAGTGGACAACCGCTCGCGTGCTGCGCATGCCCTCCCCCGAGATGAGGCTCAGGCCTACGCTTGGGAGCGGCCCAGCGCTGGCCTGAAACGTAAAGCAACGTCAAGTTCGTCAGCGCTTCCCCGGCTTTGGGCGTTGTCCGGATCAAGGCGCGTGGGAAGCACCGGCGCCGCTAGAGGAGCTGCCATGTCATCCGCCGTCTCGCACACCACCCCTTGGGCCACGCGCGCCATGCACAGCCTCGTCGCACTGACGCTGGCCTTTGTCGCCTTGGCCGCCAGCAGCGCCGCCTGGGCCGACCCGCCGGGACGCGTCGGCCGCATCGCCGACACCGACGGCAACGTCTGGCTGTTCGACGACGAGCAGGGCGAGTGGGTGCAGGCC
>JANNJX010000578.1:0-10639 GCA_031396005.1 Burkholderiales bacterium | reverse complement strand
GGCTGGCGATCGTCGAGAAGGCGATCCAGCGCATGGGCGGGCAGTTCGACATCGACAACGCGCCGGATGGCGGCCTGCTCGCGCACATCAGGTTGAAGCGGGTACCGTGAGAAGGCACACCGCACGCGCCTCGATGGCACGACCCTCTCCCACCGGCCCCATTTTTTCCGCCGTCTTCGCCTTGACGTTGACCTGATCGACGGCGACGCCGAGCACTGATGCCAACCGCTCGCACATCGCGCCGATGTGCGGCGCCAACTTCGGCGCCTGCGCGATGACGGTGCTGTCGATGTTGCCGATCTCGCAGCCCGCCGCGCGAACACGCTTGGCGGCTTCGGCGAGCAGCACCATCGAGTCGGCGCCTTCAAGGCGCGCGTCGGTGTCGGGGAAATGGCGGCCGATGTCGCCCAGCGCCGCGGCGCCGAGCAGCGCGTCGGTGATGGCATGCGCGAGCGCGTCGGCGTCGGAGTGACCGTCGAGGCCTTTGTCATGCGGGATGTGCACGCCGCCGAGGATCAACTTGCGGCCGGGCACGAGCGCGTGAATGTCCCAGCCCTCGCCCAGGCGCATCGTCATGTTCGGTCTTTCGTTGAATCGCAGCAAGCGCTCGGCGCGCTCGAAGTCCTCGGGCCAGGTGAGCTTGAAGTTGTCGGCATGGCCGGGCACGAGCAGCGGCGCATGGCCGAGGGCTTCGATCGCGCTGGCTTCGTCGGTGACGGCGTCGCCGGCCGCGTCGAGCGCCTGTTCCAGCAGCGCCAGACGGAACATCTGCGGCGTCTGCGCGGCCCACTTGCCGGTGCGATCGACGGTCGTCCTCACACGGCCGTGAACGTCGGCCTGCTTCAACGTGTCGGCCAACGGCAAGGCCAGCAGGCCGCCGATCTCGTCGTGCTCGCAGGCGTCGATCAGCCGCTCGATCCACGACGGCTGCACCAGGCAGCGCGCGGCGTCGTGCACGAGCATCCAGTCATCATCGTGCGCCCCGTGGCGCTTCAACGCCGACAGACCTGCGCGCACCGTGGCCGCGCGCGTGGCGCCGCCGATGCGTTCGACCAAGCCCGCGAAATCCGGCGCAGCCGCTTCGAATTGCATGTCGGAAGGCGCGAGCAGCACCAGCGTTCGCGTCACACGCGCCACCCGCGCCAACGCGGCCAGCGTGTGCGCAACGACCGTGCGATCGCCGACACGCGCGTACTGCTTCGGCCCGCCGACACCCGCGCGCTCCCCGACACCTGCGCAAGGTACAAGGGCATAGATGGCCGCAGCAGACTGTGTTGTCATGACTCGATTCTAGAATTCACCGCTCCATGCACCTTCCATCGATCGCGCCCGGCAAGCGTTTCACGTTGCCCCGCCCCACCGGCTCCGCCGACGCGCTGCTGATCGCGCGCCATGCCGCACAGCAGAAGGCGCTGACCACAGTCATCACGGCCGAGCCGGCCGACGCACAACGCCTCGCCGACGAGCTGCCGTTCTTTGCGCCCCAACTGCGCATCGCGCTGTTTCCCGATTGGGAGACGCTGCCGTACGACACTTTCAGCCCGCACCAGGATTTGATCTCCGAGCGGCTGGCCACGTTATGGCGCCTGTGGTCGGCCAAGGATGTCGATGTGCTGCTGCTGCCGGCGACGACGGCTTTGACTCGCCTGGCGCCACCCTCCTTCCTCGCCGCGACGACCTTCAAGTTCAAGCAGAAGGACAAGCTCGACGAAGCGTCGCTGAAAGCGCAGCTCACGCTCGCCGGCTACTCGCATGTCAGCTCGGTCGTTTCGCCCGGCGAGTACGCGGTGCGCGGCGGTCTGATCGACTTGTTCCCGATGGGCTCGGCCGTGCCGTACCGCGTCGACCTGTTCGGCGACGAGATCGATTCGATCCGCACCTTCGACCCGGATTCGCAGCGCAGCCTCTACCCTGTCCCCGAAGTGCGACTGCTGCCGGGCCGCGAGTTCCCGCTCGACGACAAGGCACGCGCGACCTTCCGTTCGCGCTGGCGGGAGAAGCTCGAAGGCGACCCGACGAAGAGCCGCATTTACAAGGACCTCGGCGCCGGTATCGCCACCGCCGGCATCGAATACTTCCTGCCGCTGTTCTTCGAGCAGACGGCGACGATCTTCGACTACTTCGCGAACGCGCCGCTCGTGCTTCACGGCGAAATCGACGCCGCGCTCGGCCGCTTCTGGGCCGACACGCGCGAGCGCCATCGCTTCCTGCAGCACGACCCCGAGCGGCCGATCCTGGCACCGGAAGAAATCTTTCTGCGCACCGAAGAGTTCTTCACGCTGACGCAGTCGCATGCGACGCTGATCTTGCGCTGCAGTGAAGAAACTGAGTGGGCACGACCGGTACCCGACGTGGCTGTCGATCGCAACGCCACCGAACCTTTGTCGCTGCTCGAACGACACCTCGCAGCAACACCCGCACGCGTACTGATCGTTGCCGAAAGCGAAGGCCGCCGCGAAAGCCTGCTCGATCTGCTGCGCGACCACAAGATCGGCGTGCCGAGCGTCGCCTCGCTGGCCGAGTTCGAAGGCAATGACGAGAAGGTGGCGATCGTCGCGGCGCCACTCGCCTCAGGCTTTCATTGGGTGCGTGACGACGGCGCTGCGATCCAGTTCTTAACCGAAACCGAACTTTTCGCTAGCGCCCCCACAGCACGCCGCCGCAAGAAGCAGGAGCAAGTCAGCGACGTCAATGCGCTGATCAAGGACCTGGCGGAGCTCAAGGTCGGCGACCCGGTGGTGCATGTCAACCACGGCATCGGCCGCTACCAGGGCCTGCTCAACATCGACCTGGGCGATGGTCCCAGCGAGTTCCTGCACCTCGAGTACGCCGACAAGGCCACGCTCTACGTGCCGGTGTCGCAATTGCACCTGATCGCCCGCTACACGGGCGTGTCGGCCGACGAAGCGCCCCTGCACAAACTCGGCTCGGGCCAATGGGACAAAGCCAAGCGCAAGGCCGCCGAGCAGGTGCGCGACACGGCCGCCGAACTGCTCGCGCTGTATGCCCGACGCGCCGCAAGACAAGGGCACGCCCATCGTTACTCCGCGCACGACTACGAAGCCTTCGCCGCGAGCTTCGGCTTTGAAGAAACCGCCGACCAGCGCGCCGCGATCCACGCCGTGATCCAAGACATGGTGAGCCCGAAGCCGATGGACCGCCTGGTCTGCGGCGACGTCGGCTTCGGCAAGACCGAGGTCGCGTTGCGCGCCGCCTTCGTCGCCGTGCTCGGCGGCAAGCAGGTGGCCATCCTCGCGCCGACGACGCTGCTCGCCGAACAGCATTACCAGACCATCGTCGACCGCTTCGGCCCGTGGCCGGTGAAGGTGGCCGAGCTGTCGCGCTTTCGCTCAACGAAAGAAATCAACGTGGCGTTGGAAGGCATGGCCGCCGGCACGATCGACATCGTCGTCGGCACGCACAAGCTGCTGTCCAAGGACGTGAAATTCTCGCGCCTGGGCCTGCTCGTCATCGACGAAGAGCACCGCTTCGGCGTGCGCCACAAGGAAATGATCAAGGCGCTGCGCGCTGAGGTCGATGTGCTCACGCTCACCGCCACGCCGATCCCGCGCACGCTCGGCATGGCGCTCGAAGGCCTGCGCGATCTGAGCGTGATCGCCACCGCGCCGCAACGCCGCCTGTCGATCAAGACCTTCGTTCGCAACGAAGGCAGCGGCACGATCCGCGAAGCCGTGCTGCGCGAGTTGAAGCGCGGCGGGCAGGTCTATTTCCTGCACAACGACGTGGCAACCATCCAGCACCGCCGCGACAAGCTCGTCGAGCTGCTGCCCGAAGCGCGCATCGCCATCGCGCACGGGCAGATGCCCGAGCGCGAACTGGAGAGCGTGATGCGCGAGTTCGTCGCCCAGCGCCACAACGTGCTGCTGTGCTCGACGATCATCGAGACCGGCATCGATGTGGCCACGGCCAACACCATCGTCATCAGCCGCGCCGACAAGTTCGGCCTGGCGCAACTGCACCAGTTGCGCGGCCGCGTCGGCCGCTCGCACCACCAGGCGTACGCCTACCTGCTGGTGCCCGACGTGGAGGGCCTGACCAAGCAGGCTGCGATGCGCCTGGAGGCCATCCAGCAGATGGAAGAACTCGGCAGCGGCTTCTACCTGGCGATGCACGACCTCGAGATCCGCGGCGCCGGCGAGGTGCTCGGCGAGCACCAGAGCGGCAACATGATGGAAGTCGGCTTCCAGCTCTACAACGACATGCTGGCCGAAGCGGTGCGCTCGCTCAAGGCTGGTCGCGAGCCCGACCTGCTGGGCCCGCTCGGCGGCCTCTTCGGCGCCACCACCGAGATCAACCTGCACGCCCCGGCGCTGCTGCCCGACGCCTACTGCGGCGACGTGCACACGCGCCTGTCGCTCTACAAGCGCCTGGCGTCGGCGGAGACGAGCGAGCGCATCGATGCCCTGTTGGAAGAGATCACCGACCGCTTCGGCAAGCTCCCCGCCCAAGGTCAGACGCTCTTCGACACGCACCGCCTGCGCGTGCTCGCCAAACCCTACGGCGTGATCCGCGTCGATGCCGGCCCGAAGCTCTCGGTCATCGGCTTTCGCCGCAACCCGCCGGTGGACGCGGCGCGCATCATCGAGCTGGTGCAGAAGAACCGCCACATCAAGCTGGCGGGCAACGACAAGCTGCGCATCGAACGCGACTTGGCTTCGCCGGCGGATCGGGCGCAACAGGTGCGGGATGTGTTGCGGGCGTTGGGAACGCCGGTGAAGCAGGCGGCGTAGGCTGCGACGCTGTCCAATCAACGGCTGTTGCGAACACCCCCGAGCCGCACGGTTCATCCGGTACCTGAAGTGTTGATGCTGGTGAAGGCCAAAGGTACCTTCAAATGCTAGCGCTGCGCTTAACCTAAAAGGGTCTGAACTACAGGAGCCCTTCGTGGCCACAGCTTCCGCGCCGGACCCGATCAAGATCTGCGAAGAAGTTGTCCGGCTCGACCGGCAATACAAGATCGACCACAACATTCTTGGTAGCCACGTCGTCGTTGCAGAGCATCTGCTGAAGCGGCGTCTTGAGCTGATCGATGCCTACCGGGAGCTTTACAGCGCCCTAGAAGGCCACCCTCACGCGCTCGAGGCTCTATTCCAAGTGCTCATGTCCACGATCGCGCATTGGAGCCCTGCGAAGATCGCGGAGGCGCGACGCGCGCGCGATGAGCTGGCGCTGATCGACCAAGAGATTGCGTCAACGGGCGCAACGCTTGCGGAGCTTTTGCGGCGGCGATCGGCGATTCACAACACCTCAGCGTTTCACGGGGACACGCACTTCCACGTCTGCGACGTCCTTGAGGCCGCAGCCGCAGATCGACCACTCTTTCGGAGTTGGCTTTCCGAACCGCTGGAGGCCCTTCGATCGCGTTTCGACTTGAAGTACTGGCCAACGCTCGCCGCGTTCGTGGATGCGATCGCCGAGGATGCGGCACGAGCGGCTCCAACGCCGTCCGATCGTGTGACAGAGGCGGCCACTCGCTCCCCGCGCGCCTCTCTGGCGGATGTCTTCGTCGCGTTTCTGGCCAACATCGAGGAATCTTCAAAACGGCTCGGTGGCTGGATTCCTGCCGGATACAGGCCAAGTGACGCGGCTTTGGCCGCGCTGGTCAATTGCGCACTGGACCTCGATCCGGACGAGTGTGTGGATGACGCCTACGTCAAGCGACTGAGGCAGCGACAACGCGATCGCTTTATGCGGCCTTACCCCGTGGACTAGCACCTTGCTCGCCACGCGCGCCGTGACTCTCACCCTATAACGCGAGGTGCAAGACAGCCGAGTGGCAGCCTTGGGCAGGCGCTGGCATTGACCGCTCCCAGCCGCAACCAGATTCGCTTCTCTGCCTGCTGTATCTTCTTCAAAGGCATGGCTGGCACAGTCATCCCACGTGCACGATAGGTATGGCAGCGGTGACCTCAAGCCCCGGCTCGGCGCGCCAAATGCGCAGCGCACCACCATGTGCCTGGGCCACCAGCTCGCACAGGTACAAGCCCAAACCAAAGCCGCCGGTCGCACGCTGCCGCGCACTGTCGACGCGATAGAACGGCTCGGCCAGGTGTGGTAGATGTTCTTCGGCCACGCCGGGACCGAAGTCGCGCACGCTCAAGTGCAGTTGACCCTCCGCGTCGCTGCTCAGTGACACGACCGGCGGCGTCGGCGCGCCTGCGCTGTGCCGCAACGCGTTGTCGATCAGGTTGCGCAACAGCAGGCGCATACGCATCGGGTCCACGCGCACGGGGCCGATGCGTTCGTCGAGTTGGAGGTTGAGTCCTGCCTCGGGCCACTGCGCCACAACGAGTTCGCGCACCAGCGCGGCCAGGTCCACCGCCTCGCTATGCAGCGCGGCGTGGCCGCTGGCCAGGCGTTCGCTTTCGAGCAGCTCGGTGATCAGGTCGCGCATCTCGCCCAAGTCGCGCAGCAGCGCGCTGCGGTGCTCGCCCTCTTCCACCAGCTCGGCATTGACCCGTGCGCGGGTGAGCGGGCTGCGTAGTTCGTGGCTGATGGCCAGCAGCAGCGCGCGCTTGGCGTCGAGCTTGCCGTGCAGACGCTGCGCCATGCGGTTGATGCGCTCGGCCAGGTCGCCGAGTTCGTCTTCGCGCCGCACGGGGATCAGCGGCTCGAAGGTGCCGCTGCCGAAGCGGGCCACGCCGGCGCCGATGTCGTCGAGCGGGCGCAGCATGCGGCGCACGACTGCGTAGGCCAGCGTGGTGAGCAGCAGCAGCGCGGCGAGCGTGATCCAGCCGAAGGTGCGCGGGCGCGACTCCGGCAGCGGGCCGGCCAGGCCGAAGCGGATGCGGTGACCGTCGGCGGTGGTGCGCACGAAGCCCCAGCCTTCGGCGCCGAACTCGCGTTCACGCTCCTCGTCGCGGTTCCAACGCCTGGGCACGCGGTACTCGGGATGCGAGTCGTAGTGCAGTTGCGGCCCGTCGATGCGGATCGACAGCGGCAGCCGCGCGACGATGGCCTGCGCGCGCGCCTCGTCGGGCGGCGAGCCGATCTCTGCGGCGAGCTTGTCCACATAGTCGGCCACCATCGGCTTGGCGTAGCCCTGCCAGCCGCCCTGCAGCACACGCTGCATGCCGAAGAGAAAGACCAACGTGGTGGCCAGCGCGAGCAGCAGGAACAGCGTGACGAGACGCCACTTCAGCGAGTGGCGCCAACGATGCCTTGCTGCTCGCCATCTCTTCACACCCGCACCCCGGCAAACGTGTAGCCGGCATTGCGCAGTGTGTGGATGCTGTCCAGCGGTTCCAACTTGCGGCGCAGGCGGCTCACCAGGATGTCCACCGCGCGGCTGTGGATGTCTTCGGCCGACCGGCCGCGCAGTTTTTCCAGGATGTCGTCGCGGCTGAAAACCTTGTGCGGCGCCGCGGCCAGCAGCGCCAGCAACTCGAACTCGGTGCTGGTGAGGTCGACGGTTTGCCCCTGGCGCATCACGCTGCGACGGTCGAGGTCGATCTCGATGCCTTCGAATCGCAGGTGGCGCGCAGCATTCGCTGTCGAAGGCACACGCCGCAGGATGGTCTGCACACGCGCAAGCAGTTCGCGCGGCTCAAACGGCTTGGGCAGGTAGTCGTCCGCGCCCAGTTCGAGGCCGACCACGCGGTCCATCACGTCGCCGCGTGCGGTCAGCATGACGATCGGCACATCGCTCTCCTTGCGGATCGTGCGGCAGAGCTCGAAGCCATCCATCTCGGGCAGCATCACGTCGAGGATCGCGGCGTCGAAGCCGCCACTGCGCAACAGCGCCAGCCCCGCGCTGGGCAGGGTGGCGTGCTGCAACTCGAACCCGGCCCGCGCGAAGTACGCCGCCAGCGGCGGGCCGAGAAGTTCGTCGTCGTCGATTAGCAGCAGGCGCGGCATGCGGGCATTGTGTCCCGCCCGCTCAGGAGCGATGACCCCAGCCGCGGCCACGGCTGGCCATGAACTCGCGCACCTTGGCCTGCTGCTCGGGCTTCAGGCTGTCATAGAAGTCGGCCATCGCAGCGATGACTTCCGGGCTTTGCGTGTTGATGGCGCCGGTCTTCGCTTCGATGAACGCCTTGGCTTTGGCGCGATCGAAGGTGGGGCCTGCAACGAGCGACTGCAGCTCGGCGCGCGGGTCGGTGGTGCTGCCGATGAGCGCCTTGCGCTGAGCACGCAGTTGGTCGGCCAGCACGCCAAGCTTGGCCTTCTGCGTCTCGTCGAGATCGAGCCGGCTGCCGACCTTGTCGATCATCTTGGCCTTCATCTTCGCCGCGTCTTCTTCGCTCATGGCGTGCGAGCCGTAGCCGCCGTAGTCGCCGTAGTGGCCGCGGTGCGAACAGGCCGCCAGGCTGCCGAACAGAACGGACGCGCCGAAGATGCCGATCAGGGTGCGCTTGAGCCAGGTTTTCATGGTGAGGTCCTTGGGGTTGAACAGAGACTTCACTGTGCCGAGCGGCTCGGCGCGCGTCCTTTCGTTGCGGTATCGCTGCGTAACGTTTTCTGTCGTGCGGGGCTGGAGGTGGCCTTGACCGCACCGTCGCTTGGGGCCTATTGGAGAGCGCTTATTCACGCGCGCCGGCACTGCTAAAGTCAGCGAGGCCATCACTAATGCCACGTAGCCAGCACAACGCCATCTATCCGGAGAAGCGATGCCAGATTCCAGCGACACCGCGATGCCCGCAATGGACCCCGAACCCGGCCGCCTGACACCCTCGCGGCTCGATGAGCTGCATCGATTGGCCATCCTCGAATCGGCGCCCGAGAAGGTTTACGACGACATCGTGGGCCTGCTGGCGCGAAGCTTCGATGCGCCGATCGCCATGGTCAACATGCTCGACGCGGACCGCGACTGGTTCAAGTCGTGCGTCGGCTTGAAGCAGCGTCAATCGCCGGTGGCGACGAGCTTCTGCGAGGCTTTCTTCCATTGGTCGGATGACATCATCATTGCCGAAGACACCACGCTCGATCCACGGTTCTCGAAGCACCCGCTGGTCATCGGCCCGCCTCACATCCGCTTCTACGCCGCCGCGCGGCTCGTGGTCGATGGGCAGACTGTCGGCACGCTTTGCAGCTACGACGTAGCGCCCAAGCAGATATCCACCGAGCAGCGGGAGCAGCTGCGGGTGCTGGCGCAGGCCGCCATGAAACTGCTCGCCAAGCGCATCACGGCCTTGCCCGAGAGCTGAGGCGACCCTCCCCGGGTCGTGGGGCGCTTGGGCAGATGGTGCGTTTCACGCGCTCGGCGGCATCGACGGCGGTCGGCGCGGGCCAGAACGCGCGCAGGCGGTGCAAGGCGGATCGAGTTGCAGGAGTCGATGTGCTGATGGCCGAAGTATCGGCGTCCGTGGACGGGGATAATCCGGCCGATGCCCAAAGCTGTTTCAACTGCCGATGCGCGCGGCGGCCTCACGCTGCGCAATATCACGCCGCCACTGGCGCTGGCCGACTTCAAGCTGATCGCATTCGACATGGACTCGACTTTGATCGACATCGAGTGCGTCGACGAGATCGCCGACGCCGCCGGCCGCAAGGCCGAGGTGGCCGCGATCACCGAGGCGGCGATGCGCGGCGAGATCGCCGACTACAAGGAGAGCCTGCGCAAACGCGTGGCGCTGCTCGCAGGCGTGCCAGTGGCGGCGTTGGAAAGCGTGTACCGCGAACGCCTGCACCTCAGCCCGGGCGCGCAAGCGCTGGTGCAAGCCTGTCAGCGCGCCGGCCTGAAGACGCTGCTCGTCTCCGGCGGCTTCACCTTCTTCACCGACCGCATCCGTGATCGGCTGCAACTCGACTTCACGCGCAGCAACGAACTCGGCGTGGCCGACGGCGAGCTCACGGGCCGCCTGGTCGATCAGATCTGGGGCGACATCTGCGACGGCGCCGAAAAGCGCCGCATGCTGCTCGAAACCTGCGCGCGCATCGGCTGCATGCCGCACGAAGCCATCGCCGTCGGCGACGGCGCCAACGACCTGCCGATGATGGCCGAGGCCGGCCTGTCGGTGGCGTACCACGCCAAGCCGCGTGTGCGCGAGCAGGCGATGGTGTCGATCGAATCGGGTGGCCTCGACCGTTTGCTCGACGTGGTGCGGCCATGAGGCTCGCAGCGTCGGCCGCACTGGCGCTGCTGTTGCTGGGCTCGGCCCACGCCGCGCGCGCCCAGCCGAGCGACGGTACGCCGGTGGCCACCGAGGCCGACCCTTCCACCGTGGCCGCGCTGTGCCGCCGCGCGCGCCTGGGTGACGCCAACTCGCAGTACGAGCTAGCGTGGATCTTCAGCCATGCGCGCGCCGAGGAGCGCCGCGACGATTGGGCCCACTACCTGTTCTTCGCCGCGGCCAGCAACGGCAACGAAGACGCGCGCAAGGTGCTGCTGTCATTGACCTGGCCGCAGGCCGACGTGCCCGATTGCATTCGACGCCCTGCGTTGTTGAGCCAGGGGCCGACCGTCGCACTGCGTGCGCCGCCGCACATCGAGCGCCTGGTGCAGCAGCTCGCACCGCAGTTCAACGTCAACCCGAAACTCGCGCTGGCGATCATCGCCGTCGAGTCCAACTTCGACACCGTGGCGTTGTCGAACAAGAACGCGATGGGCCTGATGCAGTTGATCCCGGACACGGCCAAGCGCTTCGGCGTGCGCAATGCGTTCGACCCGCAGCAGAAC
>JANNJX010000549.1:0-2711 GCA_031396005.1 Burkholderiales bacterium | reverse complement strand
GGTGGTGGTGTCGATGCTGAACAGCTACTCGGGCTGGGCGGCAGCGGGCATCGGCTTTTCGCTCAACAACTCGATGCTGATCATCGCCGGCTCGCTGGTGGGAAGTTCAGGCGCGATCCTCTCGTACATCATGTGCAAGGCGATGAACCGCTCGTTCTTCAACGTCATCTTGGGCGGCTTCGGCGGTGAAGCGAGCACGGCCGCTGCGGGCAGCGCCGAGAAGCGGCCGGTGAAGAGCGGCAGCGCCGACGACGCGGCCTTCGTGCTCGGCAATGCCGAGACGGTGGTGATCGTGCCCGGCTACGGCCTGGCGGTGGCGCGCGCGCAGCACGCCGTCAAGGAGCTGGCCGAGAAGCTGATCCACAAGGGCATCACCGTCAAGTACGCGATCCACCCGGTGGCCGGGCGCATGCCGGGCCACATGAACGTGCTGCTGGCCGAGGCCGAGGTGCCCTACGACCAGGTCTTCGAGATGGAAGACATCAACGGCGAGTTCGGCCAGGTCGACGTGGCCATCATCCTGGGCGCCAACGACGTGGTGAACCCCGCCGCGATGACCAAGGGCAGCGCGATCTACGGCATGCCGATCCTCGAGGCCTACAAGGCCAAGACTGTGATCGTCAACAAGCGCTCGATGGCGGCGGGCTACGCCGGCCTGGACAACGAGCTGTTCTACATGGACAAGACGATGATGGTCTTCGGCGACGCGAAGAAGGTCGTCGAGGACATGGTGAAGGCGGTGGAGTAGCCGGCGCGCTTACTTCAAGGAAGCTCCGGAAGTTGAAATTGCGGCGCTCGCTGTTTCAAGATGCCCGGTCCCGCCCGCTACGCGCAATCGCGCGCCAAGCTCGCTGACAGCGAGTTGCACGGCGCCGGCGCCGAGCTGATCCTCGTCGAAGGCGATTCGGCGCAGGACTCGGTGCTGGCGGTGCGCGACGCACGCACGCAGGCCGTGCTGCCGCTGCAGGGCAAGCCGCTCAACGCCTGGGCGGCTTCGCGGGAGAAGGGCGAGCAGCATGTGCTGTTCCAGCAGCTCGCGCAGGCGCTCGGACTGCCCGGCCCGACAACGCTGCCCGAGGGCGGCGTCGCCTCACTGCGCTTCGAGCGCATCGTGCTGCTGTTCGATCCCGACGCCGACGGCATCCACATCGGCGCGCTGGTGCAGCTCTACTTCGCGCGCTGGCTGCCAGCGGTCGTCGACGCCGGCCTGCTCTGTCTGTGCCGCGCGCCGATGTACGAGCTGGTCGATGCCGACGGCGTCGTGCACCACGCATTGACGCCGGACCATCGGCTGCGCATCGAACAGTCGCTGCGCCGCGACGAGCTGACGCCGCCGCCGATGGTGCGCGCGCTGCGCGGCATCGGCGGTCTTGCGCTAGAGACGCTGCGCCGCCTGTGCGTCGATCCGGCAACGCGGCTGACGCGCACACTCACGCCGCGCGACGTGCAGGACGCCGTCGATCTTTTCGGCGGCGTCTAGAAGAACCCGCGCGCCGGGTCATCGGCCCGCCGTTGCAGCCAGTTCAGTGGCGACCAAGCCGCGCGTCCGCTGACGATGTGCAGCGAGTACGCCAGGCGCGACATTGCGGAGCGGTTGGGCGCGCTGGCGTGCGGCAGCAGGCCGTCGAAGACGACCAGCGTGCCTGCCTCGACTTCTAGCGGGTGGATGTCGCTGCCGCTCGGCCAGGGCGTCGCATCGAGCGCTTCGGTGACGAAGCCGTCGCCGCGCCGCACGTATCGCTCACGCAGCGGGCCGCGCTGGTCGGCCACCCACAGACAGCCGTTGTCCAGCGTCGCGTCTTCGAGTGCCCACCAGAAGCCGACCACGCTTGGCGAGCCCCCGAGGTCGCCATGCGGCGACCTGTCCCCCGAGGGGGTTGCGGCAACTTGGCCCGGCGTTGCCTTCGGCTCGGTGATCAGAAAACTCGCGTCCTGGTGCCAGACCACCTCGCCGCCGATGCGCGGCTGCTTGAAGATCAGCATCGATTGCATCAGCAGCGGGTCGGCGACGCCAAGGTCCGACGCCAGCGCCGCCAACCGAGGGTCGCGCGAGAAGCGATCGAACACCGCGTCGCGGTCGTGCAGCGCGTGGCCGATCTTGTTGATCGCGCGCGTCTTGTCCACCACCAGGCGGCCCCCCCCATCGAAAGCCTCTTGCTCGAAGAAGCAGTACACCCCGCCCGCCGAGGCGGCCAGCGCGCGCTGGCTCAACTGAGCCCGGTCGCGCGACGAGAACACCGCGTGCTCGCTGGGCTCGAAGGCATCGACGATCTCGCGGGCGCGCGCTGTCAGCAACGCGATCGCCGTCGCGTCGGCAAAGCCGGGCAGCACGAGCAAGCCGTGGCGGCGCCAGGCGTCGAGGTGATCGCGGGTAAGTACGGTTGGCATGGCCGTTGCGAAAAGAAGGCGCTGCAAGGGGCTGGATCATCGCGCCAATCGGCGTGATGATGCACGGACCCTACGCCACGCACCAACTGGAGGACCCATGCACCGATTGACTGCCCGTCGTTTGCTTTCGCACCATCATGTGGTCGCTGCCGCGGTGCTCGCGGCGCTGCACGGCGCCGCCGGCGCGCAGACGGCGGGGCCATCGACCGCGCCCGAAGCGGGGCAGTTGCAGACGATCACGGTGACGGCCGAGCGGCGCACGGAGAACGTGCAGCAGGTGCCGAACTCGGTGAGCGTGCTCTCGTCCGAATTGCTCGACGTGC
>JANNJX010000494.1:0-17475 GCA_031396005.1 Burkholderiales bacterium | reverse complement strand
CACGCCGAACGTGATCGCGGTGCACCCGAGCTTTCCGGCCAAGGACTACAAGACGTTCCTCGACGTCATCAAGAAGAACCCGGGCAAGTACAGCTTTGCCAGCTCGGGCACCGGCGGCATCGGCCACCTGCAGATGGAGCTGTTCAAGAGCCTGACCGGCACCTTCATCACGCACATCCCGTACCGCGGCGCCGGCCCGGCGTTGAACGACACGGTGGCCGGGCAGGTGACGATCATCTTCGACAACCTGCCGTCCGCGCTGCCCTTCATCAAGGACGGCCGGCTGGTGCCGATCGTCGTGGCCGCACCGCAGCAATTGGCACAACTGCCCAACGTGCCGACGTTCAAGGAAGTGGGCCTGGAAGGCGTCAACCGCATGGCCTACTACGGCGTGCTCGGTCCCAAGGGGCTGCCGAAGGACGTGGTCGACAAGATTGCCGCGGCGATGAAGAAGACGGCCGAGCTGCCCGACGTGAGAAAGCGCATCGAGGACACCGGCTCGCTGATGATCCTCAACACGCCGGAGCAGTTTGCGGCGCAGATCGCGGCCGAGTTCGAGGTCTACAAGAAAGTCGTCGCGCAGCAGAAATTGACGCTGGAGTGAGTTCGCCCGGCAGCGCGGCCACGCTCGAGCGCTTTCTTGACGCGCTGTGGGTCGAGGATGGGCTGGCTGCCAACACGCTCGCTGCCTACCGACGCGACCTTTCGCTGTATGCGGCCTGGTTGCAAGGCGACGGTGGCGGCGCGGCGATCGAACGATCGCGCGAGATCGATCTGCTGTCGTATATGTCGGCGCGGCACGAGAACTCGCGCGCGACGAGTGCCAACCGCCGGCTCACGGTCTTCAAGCGCTTCTTCCGCTGGGCGCTGCGCGAGCGCCTGACCGAGGCAGACCCGACGCTGAAGCTGCGCAACGCCAAGCAGCCGTTGCGCGTACCGAAGACCTTGTCGCAGGCACAGGTGGAGGCGCTGCTCGGCGCGCCAGACACCGACAAACCGCTCGGCCTGCGTGACCGGGCGATGCTCGAGTTGCTCTACGCCTGCGGGCTGCGCGTGTCCGAGCTGGTGACGATCAAGACCGTGCAGGTGGGGCTGGCCGAGGGCTGCCTGCGCGTCACCGGCAAGGGCAGCAAGGAGCGCCTGGTGCCGTTCGGCGAAGAGGCGCATGGCTGGATGACGCGCTACATCGCCGACGCGCGCGGCGAGATCCTGGGCGGGCAATCGAGCCAGGCGCTGTTCGTCACGGCGCGCGGCGGCGCGATGACGCGGCAGATGTTCTGGAAGCTGATCAAGGCCCACGCCCAACGCGCCGGCATCGACGCGCCGCTGTCGCCGCACACGCTGCGCCACGCCTTTGCCACGCACCTGCTCAACCACGGTGCCGACCTGCGCGCCGTGCAGATGCTGCTCGGCCACGCCGATATCTCGACGACGACGATCTACACGCATGTGGCGCGCGAGCGGCTGCGTGTGTTGCACGCGCAGCATCACCCAAGAGGTTGACGCAAACGCCAATGAAAAAGGCCGGTCAGTGACCGGCCTTTCTGCTGCGACGCAGCGCGTCAGAAGGCGTGACGCACGCCCACCGCCAGCGAACGGTTCACGCCGGTGCTGTTCAGGGCGTAGAAGTCGGCGCCGTCGCCGTTCAGCTTGGTGAAGAAGCTGTAGACCTTGGTGCGCTTGCTCAGGTTGTAGTTGACGCCCACGGTGACCTGGCTCGCCGAATCAGGGCCGTTGTCGTAGGCGCCCGTGCGGCCCACGTTCAGGTGCAACTCGGTGCTGCCGATGGTGTACATGCCCGCGACGCGGTAGTTCGTGCGGTCGCCGAAGCCCGCGCCCCAGCCGTCGGTGTCGCGCTGCACGGTGGCACCGAGGGTGAAGGCGCCCAGTTCGTAGAGCACGCGGCCGGCGAACTGCTTGGCCTCGAGGTTGCCCCTTTCGTAGCCGAAGCCCAGGTGCAACGGGCCGGCGTCGTAGTTGACGGCGAAGTCGATCGTGCGGTCGGGGTCGGTGCCGGCTTCGGTGATGGCGATCTCGGCCGTGGCGCCGCCGAAGTTCGGCGTGCGGTAGGCCACCTTGCCGGTGTTGCGGCCGACGTAGGCGTAGAACGCGTCCGACGACGTGCCCGTCTCGTGGTTGTGCATGCCGATGTAGTCGGACGTGGCGTAGTAGGCGTCGCTGGTGAAGTTGCCCAGCCGGATCATGCCGAAGTTGCCGCCGAGGTTGACCTCGCTCTGGCGGGCGAAGAAGCGTGACGCCACCGTGCCGTTGGCCGGGTTGAAGCCCGATTCGAGCTGGAAGCCGGCCTTCAAGCCGCCGCCCAGGTCTTCGACGCCTCTCATACCCCAGCGCGAGGCGCTGTTCTGCATCACCCAGTTGTTGTCGAAACCGGTCAGCTTCTGGCGCTCGACGGTGAGGTTCAGGCGCCCGTAAATCGTCACGGAGGACTGCGCAAATGCGCTCGTGCCGACGGTGGCGAGAAGGGCTGCGGCGATCAGAGTCTTTTTCATTGGAGGTGCCTTCGAAGGAGCAATGTGACGTATCGAGTTTATGACTCGTCGCTCGAAAGCGGCACCGCCTCGAAGTCCCAGCCCGGGTGTTTTCGCTGCATCGACGCAACACATTCGTCATCTATTCGCAGCCCGGCCGTGGCCGACAATGCGCCGCGATGGATCACACCTTCCTGTCCGCGCTGATCCTGCTGCTGCTCGTGCTCGACCCGCTGGGCAGCTTGCCGGTCTTCATCTCGGTGATGCGCAACGTGGCTCCGGCGCGCCGCCGCGCAGTGGCGCTGCGTGAATCGGCGATCGCCTTCGGCGTGCTGTTGCTGTTCATGTTCACCGGCCAGGCCTTCCTGTCGCTGATGCATTTGTCCGAGCGCTCGCTCGAAGTGGCCGGCGGCGTGATCCTGCTGATCATCGCCATGAAGATGATCTTCGCCAGCGGCGGCGAGCTCTACGCCAGCGATGGCCCGCCGCGCGAGCCGCTGATCTTTCCGCTGGCGGTGCCGCTCTTGGCCGGCCCGTCGGCGATGGCCACCGTGCTGCTGCTGGCCTCGCGCCAGCCCGAGCGGCTGCTGCACTGGGTCGGCGCGCTGACCGTGGCCATGACGGTCAGCGCGGTGGTGCTGCTGCTGGCCGACCGCATTCGAAAATGGATCGGCCACTCGATGGTCAGCGCGATCGAAAAACTGATGGGATTGGTGCTGACGGCAATTGCGGTGGAGATGATCCTGGCCGGCTTGAAACGCTATTTTCTGGAGCGCTGACGATGGTTCGCCGAGGACTCTGCGTGTTGCTATTGACGCTGGCCACGCTGTGCGCCTGGGCGCAGGCCCCCGCGCCCGCCGTGCCCGCCGCAGCGCAAGCCGTGCCGCTGGACCCGGTGGCAGCCACGCGCGCCTGGATCGACACGCTGCCCGCGGCGCAGCGCGCCAAGACCGACGCCTACTTCGAAGGCGGCTACTGGATCGCGCTGTGGAGCACCGCGGTCGGTGTGGCCAGCGCCTGGTTGCTGCTCGCCAGCGGTGCGTCGCGCAAGCTGCGCGACGGCGCCGAACGCATCACCAAGCGTCGCGCGCTGCAGGTGCTGCTGTATGCGCTGGGCTTGCTCACAGCGCTGCCGCTGCTCGGCCTGCCGTGGTCGATGTACACCGAGTATTTCCGCGAGCACCAGTACGGCTTGTCGAATCAGAGCTTCGGCCAGTGGGCGGGTGAAGGGCTGATCGGCCTGGGCTTGACGCTGCTGCTCGGCGCGCCAGCGCTGCTGGGCATCTATGCCGTGATCGATGCGGCGCCGCGGACCTGGTGGCTGTGGGGCGCGCTCGTCACGCTCGCTTTTGCCGCGTTCGGCGCATTGATCTACCCACCGTTCATCGCGCCGCTGTTCAACGAGTACAAGCCGCTGGCCAACGCGCAGATCCGTGAGGAGGTGCTGTCCTTGGCGCGCGCGCATGGCGTGCCGGCCGACGAGGTCTACGAGTTCAACGCTTCCAAGCAGCACAGCCGCATCAGCGCCAACGTCGCCGGCCTCGGCGGCACGATGCGCATCGCGCTCAACGACAACCTGCTGCAGCGCAGCTCGCGCGGCGAGATCCGTATGGTCATGGCGCATGAGATCGGCCACTACGTGTTGAACCATGTCTGGAAGGCTCTCGTCTTCATGGGGCTGGTGATCGTGGCGATGTTCGCCTTCGCGCGCTGGGCCTTTGCCTGGGCGCATGCGCGCTGGGGCGCGCGCTGGGGCGTGCGCGATGTGACCGACACCGCCGGCCTGCCGATCCTGATCGCCGCGTTCATCGTCTTCCAGTGGTTGGCCACGCCGATCAACAACACGCTGACGCGTACGCAGGAGATCGAGGCTGATCAGTTCGGCCTCGCCGCCGGCCGCGACCCCGACGGCGAGGCCGCCGTGATCCTGAAGCTCGCCGACTACCGCAAGATGGAACCGGGCCCGATCGAGGAGTTCATCTTCTACACGCACCCGAGCGGCTGGCGGCGCATCGAGAACGCGATGCGGTGGAAGGCGGAGCAGCAGCGTCAGCCGACGCCCGCCGCTGCCCGGTAGCGCTCGATGAAGGCGCGGTCGATGCGCTCCTTCCACCAACCCATCAACCAGCCCTGCGCCGACCACGCGCCCCAGGAGGCGATGGCGCGGCCGTCGCCGGTGGCCAGCAGGTTGAGCGAGCGCGGCTGCGGCACGTACGGTGCGAGCGCGCCGCCGGCGACGAAGGCGCGCAGGTTGGCGGCGAGTATCGGGCCGGCGCGTACCGCATAGACGCCGCTGCGTGGATGCGGCATGTCGTCGCGCACGATGACGTCGCCGGCGGCGAAGACGTTGCCGTGGTTGGCACTTTGCAGCGGTGGTCCGACACGCACGAAGCCTTGTGCGTCGAGCGCCAGGCCGCTGGTGGCCAGCCAGGCCGGCGCGTCGCTGCCGACGGCGACGATCGGCACGTCGCAGACAACCCGCATCGACGCGCCGACGACCACATGCTTGCGCTCGATCGCCGTGCAGCGGCCCTGCAGCAGTTGCACCTGGGCGCGCTTGAGCGCGGCGACCGCCTTGCGCTGCACGGGGGGGCTGTAAGCGGCCAGCAGCGCACCGTCGCTGACGATCGCCAACTCAGCGCGCGCACCGAGCGCGGCGCGCACGGCCAGCACCAGCTCGACGCCGGCCGCGCCGTTGCCGATGACGACGACCGACAACGGGCGCTCGTCGGCCAGCGAGCGCGTTTGTTTCCACAGCGCGATGAAGCCTTCGATCGGCCGCACGAAGAGGGCGAATTCGCGCGCGCCGGGGATGCGCTCGCGCACCTGTTCCGGCCCGGTGTTGATCGACAGCACGTCGTAGCCGATCTCCTCGCCATCGAGCAGAGTCACTTTGCGCTCCGCGGCGTCGAGCGCCGCGGCCGCACCGATGCGTAGGTGTACGCCGGCGGCCTCGGCCAGCGGCACAACGTCGATTGCGCAATCGTCTTCGGCAAAGCGGCCGGCGATCAGGCCCGGCACCATGCCCGAATAGAACTGCCGCGTGTGCGGCGTGACGAGCAGGATATCGCCGCCAGGCATGCGTTGTTGCGCGAGTGAGGCCAGCACCGACAACTGCGCATGGCCGGCGCCGAGCAACAGCACCTTCTTCATCGCGTGTGCAGCAGTTGCAGGTCGCTCAGGTAGCCGACGCTGCGCGAGCCCGTGTTGTCGCTGTCGGCGCCGATGCCCACGGCTGTCAGCGCCGGCACGTCGCGCGTTTCGTCGGCGAAGGCGCGGCGGAAGTCGGCGGCGAGGTCGTGGCGCTCGTCGCTCCACTGCCCCGGCGTGCCGCGCACGATGATGTAGCGCACGCGGTGCGTGTAGGCGTTGTGCAGCAGCGCGCCGTTGGCCAGCTGCGCGTCCCAGACGTAGCACAGCGTGGCCGTCGGCAAGGCCTCGCCGGTGCGCGCCGAGGCGATGCGCAACAACTGCCGCTCGACGAAAGGCACTTGCGCCGCGGGCAGGTCGAACAGCGCGCAGACCTTGAGCGCCGCGTCGTCGCCGCTTTTGTGCTGCAGGTCGGCGCCTGCCGGCGCCTGGTCGACGCGCCAGCGCCAGGCCAACGTGCCGGCGCGCGCGTTGGGCAACGGGTGGACCAGGTTGCCCCAGGCGTGGTCGGCCTCGACACGCAGCACGCGCGCGCCATCTTGCACCACCACCGAGAAGCGCGTCAGCGGCTTGGCCTGTTGCGGCAGACCCTTGATATGCCACGGCGGCGCCGGCTCGTCAGCGCTGCCGATCGGCGAGACCAAGTCGGCCGCTGCAACTGGCAGCGCAACCGCGCCGGCGATCAGCGCGGCGATCAACGCCCGATGGCGTTGAGCGACCAGTCGTAGTCGAGGAAGGCCACCGGCAGCGACTTGGCCTTGAGCGCGGCCTGCTCTTCTGGTTTGTCCGAGAGCTGCGCCGCGTACTTCGCGAACACGTCCTCGAGCTGCTTGAAACCCTTCTGGCCTTTTTCGAAGTCTTCCTGGAACCATTTGAAGATCGAGTTGACTTGCACCTTGCCATCGGCCACACGGTTGCGCGTGCGGTCGCCCAGGAAGCGCATCATGCCGTCTTCGAGCTGCGCGTCGAGCTTGGTCGCGGTGAAGGCTTCGTTGCGCAGCGCCGGGCAGCCGATCGACGCGCAGTTGACGGCCGCATGCACGCGCGGGTCGGCGTACTTCGGCCGCAGCTCTTCGTGCTCGACCCAGTCGAGGTGGTGCTTGGCGCCGAGCAGCGTGAAGAACTCGTTCTTCCACGGACCGCGGTTGAACAGGCCGAGCTCCTTGATTGACTTGAGGTCCGGGTACTTTGTCAGGATGACTTCGACGGTGAACGCGTTGTAGGCGTTGATCAAAAACGCCATGCGCTGCTCTTTGGTCCAGCCGTCGAAAGTGGCCTTCGGTACCGCCGACAGCGCGTCGAGCACCTGCTTCAACTCGGCGCGGTCCTTGGCGAATGCTGCGTAGTCGACGCGGCTCTGCTTGTTGTCGGGCAGCCACTTGACGTGCTTCTTGACGAGGCCGTCCCACGCCGCGTAGCCGTGGTCGAACGACTGCGCGTGCGCGAACGCAGCAATGAACAACAGCAGGGCGGTCAACAGCTTTTTCATCATGCACGTCTCCAAGCGTGGAACTTGCCGACCCATTCGAGCAGCCTCACCGGCTGGTGCGCGCGCTTCCATTCGCCGGCGGCATACTTGTTGGCCTCTGCCAGAGTCGGGTAGGTGTGGATGGTTCCGAGGATCTTGTTCAGGCCCAGGCCATGCTTCATCGCCAGCACGTACTCGGCGAGCAGGTCGCCGGCATGCACGCCGACGATGGTCACGCCCAGGATCTTGTCCTTGCCCGGCACCGTCAGCACCTTGACCCAGCCGTGCGCGGCCGAGTCGGCGATCGCGCGGTCGAGGTCGTCGATGCCGTAGCGCGTGACCTCGTAGGCGATCTTCTTCTCCTTGGCCTCCTGCTCGTTCAGCCCGACGCGCGCGACTTCCGGATCGATGAAGGTCGCCCACGGGATCACCGAGTAGTCGGCCTTGAATTTTTTGGCGAAGCCGAAGAGGGCGTTGACCGCCGCGTACCAGGCCTGGTGCGCGGCGGTATGCGTGAACTGGAACGGCCCGGCCACGTCGCCGGCGGCGAGGATGTTGGGGAAGTTCGTCTCCAGGTACTCGTTGACCTGCACCGTCTTGTTGACGGGAATGCCGAGCTCTTCGAGGCCGAATCCCTTGAGACGCGCGCTGCGACCGACGGCGCACAGCAGCGCGTCGAACTCGATCGCCATTTCCTTGCCGCTGTTCTCGACGACGATGTTCTTCACGTCGCCCTTGTTCTCACAGCGCAGCGCCTTGTGGCTGGTGAGGATGTTCACGCCGTCGGCTTCGAGCGCCTTGCGTGCATAAGCCGAAACCTCTTCGTCTTCGCGGATCATGATGCGCGGCAGCATCTCGATCTGCGTCACCTGCGAGCCGAGGCGCGCAAAACTCTGCGCGAGCTCGCAACCGATCGGCCCGCCGCCGAGCACGACCAGACGCTTGGGCAACTCGCGCAGTCCCCACAGCGTGTCGCTGGTGAGGTAGCCGACGTCTTCCAAGCCGGGCAGCGGCGGCACGAACGGCGCAGCGCCGGTGGCGATGACGATGCTCTTCGTGGCCAGCGTCTGCTTCGAGCCGTCGTCCTTCGTGATCTCGACATGCCACGGGCTCGTGATCTTGGCCTTGCCGATCGCCACATCGACGCCGAGCGAGTTGTAGCGCTCGACCGAGTCGTGCGGCTCGATCTCGCGCACGACATGTGCGATGCGCTCCATCACGTCGGCGAAGTTGATCTCGGCCGACGCCTTGGCGATGCCGTAGTCCTGCGAATGCCGGATCTGCCGCGCGAGAGTGGCGGTCTTGATCAGCGCCTTGCTCGGCACGCAGCCGTAGTTCAGGCAGTCACCGCCCATCTTGTGCGCTTCGACCAGCGTCACTTTGGCCTTGACCACGGCGGCGATGTAGCTCGTCACCAGCCCCGCGGCGCCGGCGCCGATGACGACCAGGTTGCGATCGAACGACTTGGGTTTCAGGTGCGACCACTTCGCATAGACCTTGCGCGCCTTGATTGCGTCGACGATCTTCTTGGCCATCAGCGGGAACACGCCGAGCAGCACGAACGAGCCGATCAGCCCCGGCGACAAGATGCCCTTCAGCGACTCGATCTTCGCCAGTTGCGTGCCGGCATTCACATAGACCAGCGTGCCGGCGAGCATGCCGATCTGGCTGACCCAGTAGAAGGTCCAGGCCTTCATCTTCGTCAACCCCATCAGCAGGTTGATGATGAAGAACGGGAAGATCGGCACCAGGCGCAGCGTGAACAGGTAGAACGCGCCTTCGCGCTCGATGCCCTTGTCGAGGTCTGCCAGCCGCGCGCCGAACTTCGACTGCACGCTGTCGCGCAGGATGTAGCGCGAGGCCAGCAGCGCCAGCGTCGCGCCGATGGCCGAGGCGAACGAGACGATCAGCGTGCCGGTGGCCAAGCCGAAGATCGCGCCGGCGGCCAGCGTCATGATCGCCGCGCCCGGCAGCGACAGTGCGCACACCGCGACATAGATCGCAAAGAACACGCCGCCGACGGCCAGCGGCTTCTCAGCAGCCAGCGCCGTGACCTCGGCCTGCCGCGACTTGATGTAGTCCAGGCTCAGGAAGCGGCCGAGATCGAAGGCGAAAAACGCCACGATCAGCGCCACGAGCAGGGCCAGGATGACGATTTTTTTCTTCGACATGTTTTCTCCGTCGGCCAGAGCCGCTCGACATTACACCCGGTGCGACAGCATCCTGGCCCCACCGACGATGCGCGTGGAGATCGTCAGCGCGCACAGCGCCGCAAAACCGTAGGCCCACCAGGCGAAGCGCTCGGGCCACAGGCACATCAGCGCAAAGCAGAGCAGCGTTTCGGTGGCTTCGGTCAAGCCACCGAGGTAGTAGAGGCCCTTGTTCGGGTAGTTGCTGCTGGCGATGCCATGCTTTTGCGCGAACACAGCGAAAGCCAGAAAGCTCGAGCCGGTGCCGATGAACGCGGCCAGCAGCACAGCGGCAGGCAGCGCGTTGGTTGTCGGGTCGGCGATCGCAAACGCCAGCGGGATGCTGGCGTAGAACAGGAAGTCGAGGCAGATGTCGAGGTAGGCGCCGCGGTCGGTGGGCTGCGTCAGACGCGCCACCGGGCCGTCGAGGCCGTCGGCCAGGCGGCTCGTGAGCAGCAGCACCAGGCCGGCGATGTAGCTCCGCGTCGCTATGGACACCGCGGCTGCAACGCCGATGCCAAAGCCGATGAACGTCACGGTGTCGGCGCCGACGCCCGCTCGCACGAGACCGCGTGCGCAGACCTGGAACAGCGGCATCAACACGGCGTTGGCGGCGCGGTCAAGCATCGAGCTTCATGACTTGCGCGCCGGGTGGCACATCGGCTTCGTCGTGCGTCACCAGCACCACCGGCACGCGCCGCTCGCGCAGCGTGGTGAACGTGAATTCGCGCATCTGCGCGCGCAAGGCAGCATCGAGTTTGGAGAAGGGCTCATCGAGCAACAGCGCGCGCGGCTGGGCGAGCAGCGCACGCAGCAGCGAGACGCGCGAGCGCTGGCCGCCGGACAGACTCGACGGCAAGCGGTCGCCGAAGCCTGCCAGGCCCGCTTCGGCGAGCGCTGCTTCGGCTGCGGCGATGCGCTTTGCGCGTTCTCCTGCCGGCAGCGCAAACAGCAGGTTGTCGCGCACGCTCATGTGCGGGAACAGCAGGTCGTCCTGAAACAGCAGGCCGATGCGCCGTTGCTGGATCGGCATGACCGCGAGGCTCGTGCCACCCAGACGCAACTCGCCGCTGGCATCGAACGGCGCGCTGAGCGTGCCAGCGATCCAGGCCAGCAGGCTCGACTTGCCCGAGCCGCTGGCGCCCATCACCGCCAGCACGTCGCCCGGCGCGACGCGCGCCGACAGGTTGCGCAACAGTGCGCGTCCGCCGACGTGGATCGAGACTTTCTGCAACTCAAGCGCCATGGGGCGCGATTCTGCGGTGCTCTCGCCGCCCGACCGCCGCCGCGAGCGCAAAGCCGATGGCGGGCAGCAGCGCCTGCAGCAATGCAAACGCCGCCGCCGTGTGGCGCTGCCCACCCGAGGCGAGCGTCACTGCTTCGGTGGTGACGGTGGCATGCCGCCCGGCGCCGATGAACTGCGTCGGCAGGTATTGCGCGACGCTGACCGCAAAGCCGACCGCGAGCGCGGCGGCCACGGGTGCTGCCAGCATCGGCGCCTTGATGCGCCACCAGAACGCCGCGCGCGAGCGGCCGAGCGCGAGCGCGGTGTGTTCGAAGCGCGCATCGAAGTGGCGCCACGCCGGCGCCAGCGCAACGAACACATACGGCAGCACGACGAGCGTGTGCACCCAGGCCAGCCCGCCGACGCTGCCATCCAGGCGCAGCGGCAGCGCGAGGGTGTACAGGCCGACCATCAGCAGCAGCGAGGGCACGACCAGCGGCGCGAAGACGAGCGGCATCGCATGCCGGTCCCACGACGGCGGCGTGGCCTCGAACCAGAGCAGCACGAGCGCAAGTGCTGCCAGCGTGGCGAAGACGCCGAGCCCGGCCGACAGACCGACCGTGCCCAGGCTCGCGCGCACCTGCTGCCACGCGTCGGCGGTCCACGATTGCGGCAGCAGCGACGGGAAAGTCCAGACCCCGGTCGCAGACGACAGCGCGAGCACAAGCGCGACGACGGCATACAGCGCCAGCAGCGTCCAGAACACGCCGCGGGCGACGGTTGCGCTGCTGCGAAGCGCCGCCGTGCGCTGCCCGCTGACAGCGCGTGACCGCCAGACGCGTCGCAACAACAACGCTGCGACGACGAAGGCGAGCACGCAGGCCAGCAGCAGGCCGGCCAGCAGCAGCGCCATCGCTGCGCCCTCGGCGTTGCGCGCCGCGTCGCCGTCTTGCAGCGACGCAAACGCGATCACCGCCAGCGTCGGCGGCGAGGCCGGGCCGACGATCAGCGCCAGATCGACGACGGTCAGGCCATACGCCAGCACTGCCAGCAGCGGCCAGGCCAGGCGCGGCAACAGCAGCGGCCAGAGCACGCGCCACCAGAGCGCACTGTCGCTGTAGCCGAGCGTGCGCCCGCTGGCCAGCCAGCCGCGCAGTTGCAGCGCGAGTTCGGGCCGCGCCAGCAGTGCCACCGCGTTCCAGAGCAGGAACGGGGTTTCCTTGAACAGCAGCACCAGCGTCAGGCCGACGCCGTCAGCGTCGTTGACCGTCGGCCAATCGGGCGGCGACGACCAGCCGAACGGCCGCGCGAGCAAACGCGCGAGCACGCCGGCCGGCATGACGAGCAACGCCAGGCCGATCGCGAACGCCGCATGCGGCACGGCCAGCAGCGGCCCGAGCGCGCGCGTCAGCACGACCCAGGCGCGGCTGCCGTAGAGGTGCGTCACCAGCCACAGCGTCAGCGCGAGCGAGGCCAGCGTGGACACCACCGCTGTGCCGATCGACAACAGCAACGCGCGCGGCACTTGCGAATCGGCCGCCACGGCCGACCAAGCAGTGCCCAACAGGCCTTGCCACACCGCCACCGGCAACGCGGCAGCGATCGGTAATGCGAACAGCAGCAGCGGTGGCGCGAGCCACGCCACGCGGCGCGCTGCGTTCATGTCTTGGGCATCAGCCCTGACCGTAACGGCGCGTCCACTCGCGCTCGATCGGATCGACCCACGACCCATGCGGCTCGGCGATCGTCGGTGCGACGCTCTTCAACTGGCCCGGCGCAGCGCCTGCCGCAAACAGCGCGCGGTCGGATGCCGACAGCTTCGCCACCGCCAGCACCGTCGGATCGCCCCAATGTTTGATGTCGGCCTTGCGCGCCTGCGCCGCCGGCGACAGGAAGAAGTTGGCCGCGACCTGCGCCGCTTCCTTGGCGCGGGCGTTGAACGGGATCGCCAGGAAATGCGTGTTGCCGATCGTGCCCTTGGCGTGCTGGTACGGCGCCACGCTGGCCGGCAGCCGTTTGGCGGCGATCTCGTTGGCGACTTCGTTCGGGTTGAACGTCAGCGAGATGGCGAGCTCGCCATCGGCGAGCATCTGCCGCATCACCGTATTGCTGGCCGGGAACTGCTTGCCTTGTTTCCACAGATGCGGGTGCAGCGCATCGAGCGCCGTCCACAGCGGCGCGGTGGCGGCAGCGAACACATCGGCGCTGAACGGCGCGTAGAACGGTTTGCGCTCGGCCACGCTTTCGATCAGCACCTGCTTGACGAAGGTCGTGCCGTGAAACGCCGGCGGCTTCGGGTAGGTGAAGCGGCCGGGGGTTGTCTTCGCCCACTCCAGCAACTCGGCGACGCTCGCCGGCGGTTTGGCGACCCGCGCACTGTCGGCGTAGAAGGTCAGTTGCGCCATGCCCCACGGCGCTTCCATGCCGTCGACGGGTTCGGAGAAATCGACGCGCGTCGTCGGCTTGCCGGCAACGTCCACCGCAGCGTAGCTCGGCAGCTGCTCGCTCCACGGACCGAACAGCAGGCCTTCCTTCTTCATCGCCAGAAAGTTTTCGCCGTTGATCCACACCAGATCGACCGTGCCGTCGCTGGCGCGGCCGGCGGTCTTCTCGGCGCGCACGCGCTTGACGGCCTCTGCGGTGTCGGTGATCTTGACGTGCTCCAACTTGATGCCCCAGCGCTGCGCCAATTCGCCCGCGGCCCATTGCAGATAGGCGTTGATGCGCTCGCTGCCGGCCCAGGCGTTGAAGAAAACGGTCTGTCCTTTGGCGGCGGCTTCGATCTTGGTCCAGGCGTCGCTGGGCGTTTGAGCGCGCGCGGCGTGTGCCCAGGCGGCAGCGGCGGCGGCAGCGATGACGTGACGGCGTGTGAACAGCGACATGGAAGATTCTCGTTTCAGGCGGCGCGAGTGTACGGGGCAGCCAGTGCGAAGCGAGGCACGATGAAACGGTCGAGCGACCAGCGGCCCGCGCCCCAGAGCACGAGGCCGACGAGCAGGCTGCCCCAGAACACGTGCTGCTGAAGAGCGGCCGGTGGAATGTCGGCCAGGCTGACCACGGCCACTGCGTTGACGACGAACAGGCCCGCCGCCGCAAAGCGCCCGGCCAGGCCGAGGGCGAGCAGCACCGGCAGCAACAGTTCGCCGGCGGTGCCGAGCAGCGCGGCCACGTCGGGCGGCAACAGCGGCACTTGGTATTCGTCGGCGAACAGCGCCAGCGTCGTTTCCCAGTCGCGCAGCTTGGTCAGGCCGGAGGCGAAAAAGACTTGCGCGATGTACAGGCGCGCGGCGAGTTGCGCCAGCGGCTGGGCTTGTTCGAGCGCCGCGATGGCTTGCCGTGCGTTGTGCAGTACGCGGGTGATGAGGCTCATGGTGTGTTTGCTTTCAACAGGGCCATCAGCCAGCGCGAGCGCAAGGCGCGCTCGAGCCAGCGCTCGAATGAAAATGAGGCCCCGGCCGCGTCGAGCGCTGAGGCGAGCGAGAGGCCGCTGATGGCGGCTGCGGTGAACGCAGCGTCGGCATCGTCGAGCGCTTCGACGTGAACCGCAAAGGCGTCGTCTCGCCACACCAGCGCCGTCTCCTCGCGTGCCGCAGCGAACGCGGCGCGCACGGCGTCGAACGATTCATCGCCGTGGTGCGCCTGCCAGACGGTGACGATCGGCCAGCGGCTGTCGACCACCGCGGCGCCGGCGGCCAGTTGCAGGCGCAACTGCGACGGCTCGGTCGATGCCAGTGCATCGAGCGCCGGTGGCCAGGCGCCCGGCGTGTCGGCCCCTCGCGTGGCCGCATGCACGGCCCAGTCGAGCCGCGCGCTGTCGGCCAGGCAGGGCTCGTCGGCCAACTGCTCGCTGTCGGCGATGAACGACGGCAAGGCCTCGCCCCAAGCGCCGACATCGCCGCGGACGGGCGGATGCGTGTGCCAGAAGTGGCGTGCCAGTGCGGCGAAGGACGCGGCGCCGACCAAAGCGGCCAGGGTCGGAAAAGCAGCGCCGAGCGCGCGCTCGGCGAGCGCGCCGGCATTGCTTCGGTAGACCGCGACACCGTGCGACGCCACCGCGCGCGCCGGTGCGCGCACCCAGCCTTGCAGCGCCGCATCGTCGTCGCGCCACAGGGCGCGCAGCAGCATTTGCTGGCGCAATGCTTCACGATTCATCGCAGGCTCCGCTGCGCAACGCGATCTGCCTCGTGCGCTTCGCCGAGCAACACGTCGAACGCCGGCAGCGCCGTGTCCCATTCGACGAGCGTCGGCTTGGCGCCCAGGCGTGCGACGGCATGCGCATAGACCTGCCACACCGGCGCGTGCACGCGGCTGCCGTGGTCGTCGATCACCAGCGTCTCGGTTTGGGCATAGCCGGCGAGGTGGATCTCGCCGACGTGGCGCGCGTCGATCGCATCGACGAACGCATTCGCCGAGGCCACCGGGTCCGGCGCGTTGGCGTTCATCGCATTGACGACGAGGTTGTTGACGTCGAGCAGCAGCCAGCAGCCGGTGCGTTGCGCCAATGCGTTGAAAAACTCGGCCTCGGCCAGCGTGTCGTCGGCCCAGCCGAGGTAGGCCGAGATGTTCTCGACGCCGATCGGCCGCGCCAGGTGGTCCTGCACGCGCTGCACGTTGGCGGCCAGCAGGTTCAGGCTCTCGGTGGTGAAAGCAATCGGCAGCAGGTCGCTCGCGTGCACGACGCTCTGCCCCGAGCGGCGCGGCGCGCGCGCGAAGCAGGCGTGATCCGAGACGCGCAGCGGCTCGGTGGCCACCACCAGCGCAGCGAGCTTGTCGAGATGCCAGCCGTCGAGCCCCGCGGCCGAGCCGAGTGCCAAGCCGACGCCGTGCAGGCTCACCTCATACGTCTGCCGCGCCTGATGCAACAGCGCCAGCGACGCACCGCCGTCGGCAAAGAAGTTTTCCGAGTGCACCTCGATGAACGGCAGCGCAGGCTGCCCGTCCAACAAGGCGCGTTCATGTTCATGGCGCCAGCCGATGCCGGTGATCATGGCCCACCCCCGAAGCGGCTTCGCAGCTTCCCCCTCGAGGGGGCCGAGGCCCGCGGCTCCAAGGCGACCTGCGTCGGCTTGGACGGGCTGAGGAATGGCCGCGTCTCGCGGCCATGCGGCCTGCAAGGCCCGCTGGCGGCCGGGCGAAGCCCGATCCGCGGCGGCCGCTTGAAGG
Source organism: Burkholderiales bacterium (assembly GCA_031396005.1). Taxonomy (GTDB): domain Bacteria; phylum Pseudomonadota; class Gammaproteobacteria; order Burkholderiales; family Burkholderiaceae_C; genus CADEEN01. The sequence goes on along the minus strand of JANNJX010000494.1, from coordinate 1,791 downwards.
TGTCCGCCGACATCGAGGTCTCAGCTCAGCGCGCCGATCACTTCTTCATCTTCATCTTGGCTTCGTCGGCGGTCATGCCCTTCATGTCCTTGCAGGTGCCCGTGGCGACGTACTTCCATTCGCCGGCATCGCCATCGGCCTTGCTCTGGCCGGCGCAGGAGTGCGTGCCGGCGAGGTTGGCGCAATCGTTCTGGCCGGCCTTGGCGATGCCGTAGCACTTTTCCTTGTCCTTGGGCTTTTCCATGGCGTGCGAGGCAGCGCCCGCGGTGGCGACGAAGCCCAGGGCCATCACCGAGGCGAGAGCGGACGAAACGACGAGACGGTGGTTCATGACAAAACTCCTGAAGGGGTGGGACGTGCGCGGGCGCCGGGCGGGCCCGCTGCGAGCAGTGGTCGCTGCCGCGGGGGCTAACTTACACTGACTGCAGACTTTGTGTTTTTTCGAATGTCCGAGTTCGCCACCGCCGTACAAACCCTGCGCCCGCAACTGATGCGCTTTGCGCGGGCGCAACTGCGCAACGAGGCCTGGGCCGAAGACGCGGTCAGCGAAACCGTGCTGGCCGCGCTGGCCAAGCCGCAGGCCTTTGCCGGCCAGTCGCAGTTGAAGACCTGGCTGGTCGGCATCCTGAAGCACAAGCTGATCGATCAGATCCGCCGCCACAGCCGCGAGGTCTCGGCCACGACCGGGGAGGACGGCGAAGACATCGACGCGCTGCTGTTCAACGACGGCGGCGGCTGGCGCGAGGCGCCGGCGGAGTGGGGCGACCCCGAAGCCACGCTCGGCCAACGCCAGTTCTTCGAAGTGCTCGAGGTCTGCGTCGAGCAGTTGCCCGGCGTGCAGGGCCGCGTTTTCATGATGCGAGAGTGGCTCGAGCTCGACACGGCCGAGATCTGCAAGGAACTGGGCATCACCTCGACCAACGCGTGGGTGCTGCTGCACCGTGCCCGCCTGCGCCTGCAGACGTGCCTGCAACAGCGCTGGTTCGGCAACAAGGCCGCTGTCTGACGATGACGATGAAATTCCTGCAACGCAACTGTCGCCAGGTGACCGCACTCGTGCTGGCCGGTGAAGATCGCCGGCTCGGCGTGATAGAGCGCTGGGCGGTGCGCGCGCACTTGAAGGTCTGTACAGCCTGCCCGCGCTTTTACCGCCAGGTGGTGCTGATGCGCCAAGCGCTGCCGCGCTGGCGCGCCTATCGCGAGAGCAGCGACTGAGCGTTACTTCGCCGCCGCGTCGGCCAGCCCCGACAACGCTTTGCGCAGGTTCTCCACCACCGGGCAGTTCGCCGCGCCGTGGCGCTGCGCCAGCCACGCCGGATCGTTGTAGCCGAGCCAGGACTGGCCCTGCGCGTCTTCCCACGCCAAGGCCTTGAGCGGCAGGTCGATGCCCGCGCTCTGCGCGCATTCCATCAGCGGTGTGCCGCCCTGCGGGTTGCCGAAGATCAGCAGTTCGGTCGGACGCAGCGTCTTGCCCACCTTCTGCGCGCCGGCGGCATGGTCGATGCGCGCGAACACCGTCAGGCCGCGCTCTTTGGCCGTAGCTTCGAAGCGGTCGAGCGTGGCCTTCGGCGGGTGCGCGCTCTTGACGGCCACCAGACCATCGGCCGCGTGCGCGGCACCTGCAGCGGCGAGTGTCATCACGACAACGAAGAGGGAACGAATCGACGGGCGCGACATGAGCAGTCTCCGATGGAGAGAATAGGGACGAACGAGCTTACGCCCGCCCGTCGCGGCGAATGCAACGTTCAGTTCGCGGCCAGTCCGTTGGCGCCGACGGGCAGATCATCGATG
>JANNJX010000468.1:0-2154 GCA_031396005.1 Burkholderiales bacterium | reverse complement strand
GCGAGCACGCCCCAGATCGCGATGTCGTCGAGGCTGGCGTAGCGCAGGATGCGCTGGCCGAGCGGCTGGCGCAGGATGGACAACTTCTCCATCAGCAGAATCAGAATCGGCAGCGCCGTCACCGCGCACGCCATGCCGATGCCGAGCAGGAACTGCCAATGCTCACCCAGCGGCCCGCGCCAGCCGCTGCCGGGCAACATCAGCGCGGCCGCGCAGCCCAGGACCAACGGCGCGGCCAGGGCCAGGCCGGCGGTCAGGCCGGTCTCGCCGCGGCGCTGCCAGGCCTGGCGCAAATCGAGCTCGATGCCGGCGATCCAGACGAACAACATCACCGCCCACCAGGCCACGCCGTTCAACGCCGTGACCACCTGCGGGTTGAAGACGAACTTGTAGTAGTCGGGAAACGCTGCGCCGAGCACACCCGGGCCGAGCACGATGCCGGTGATGATCTGCACCACGACCAGCGGCGCCCAGTAGTCGGTGCGGCCCAGGCGCCATACGAGGTAAGGCAGCGCGAAGATGATGATCATCGCGATGAGGAAGATTTCGGTCGTGTTCATGCGGCGCTGGAAAATTCGGCGCGCAGTGTCGCACGCGCTAAAGTGCGGCCCCTTGGCGAAACCCCGGAGGCTTGGGGGAGTGGTTTAACCCAGCAGTCTTGAAAACTGCCGACCCGCAAGGGTCCGTGAGTTCGAATCTCACAGCCTCCGCCAAAGGGCCGAAGCGTTGCCGCGGCAGCTTGCCGCACGCTCGGTCACCCACTGATCGGAGCCGACGCGATGACCACGACCTTTGTTCCCGCGACCGGCTTGCTGGCCAGCCTGGATCTGCTGCAGCTCAGCGTCGGCGGCCCGGTGCTGCATGTGCGCCTGAACCGGCCGGCCAAGCGCAATGCGCTGTCGGACCCGCTAATCCAGCAGTTGCACACCGTCTTCATCAACCTGCCCGAGGGCGTGCGTGCCGCGGTGATCAGCGGCGACGGCAGCCACTTCTGCGCCGGGCTCGATCTGTCGGAGCTGGTGGCGCGCGACATCCACAGCGGCGTGCTGCATTCGCGCATGTGGCATGCCGCGTTCGATGCGATCCAGTTCGGCAGCGTGCCGGTCGTGGCGGCGCTGCATGGCGCGGTCGTCGGTGGCGGGCTCGAACTGGCGGCGGCATGCCACATCCGCGTCGCCGACAGCAGCACCTACTACGGCCTGCCCGAAGGCCAGCGCGGCATCTTCGTCGGCGGCGGCGGCGCGGCGCGCATCCCGCGGCTGATCGGCGTGGCCCGCATGACCGACCTGATGATGACCGGCCGCGTCTTCGACGCCGACGAGGGGCAGCAGATCGGCCTGTCGCAGTACCTCGTGGCCGAAGGCGAGTCGCTGGCGAAGGCGCTGGCGTTGGCCGAACGCATCGCGACCAACGCGCCGATGTCGAACTTCGCGGTGATGCATGCGCTGCCGCGCATCGCCGACCAGTCGCAGAGCGAAGGCCTGTTCACCGAGTCGCTGATGGCGGCGGTGACCGAGAGCACGCCGGAAGCGCAGGACCGCCTGCGCGCGTTTCTCGAAGGGCGTGCGGGCAAGGTGGTGAAGGCGTCGTGAGCGGTCAGCACCCGGCGCACGGCCGCCCGAAGCCGGGTGGCGCCGCCTCGGGGGGCAGCTCGACGTACTCGTCGGGCGTGGGGGCTTCACGTTATCGCGACGCGCAGGTCGGCGGCTGCATTGAAGTCGTTGTCGAAACGCGCGCCGACGGCAGCACGCTCGTGCGCTCGACGCAAGCGTTGCAACCTTTTCCATTACGCATCACCGACCGCCTCGAACACTGGTCGCAGCAGGCGCCCGACCGTACCTTCGTCGCGCGGCGTGACGGTGGCAGGTCCTGAAGCCGAAGCGCTCGACGCCCGCCCTGCGGCGCTGTCGTTCGGGCCGCTGGCCGACATCCTCGGCTTTCACATCGCGCGCGCGGCGGTGACGACGCAGGACAACTTCGAGCGCCACATCGGCACTGTTTTCGAGTTGAACAGTAAGCGTAGCCTCAAGGCCCTCTTGACGATCAGAGCTTGATCTCGGCGAGCCAGGAGTTGACTTCGTGCAAGTCGAACGTCGTGGCGTCCCACGAGTCACGGCCGATCCATTCCTTCAGGTGCTCGTGTTCTTCGTGCGT
>JANNJX010000428.1:0-5638 GCA_031396005.1 Burkholderiales bacterium | reverse complement strand
GGCGGTGCCGATGTCCTGCCGCTGATCTTCGACGTCACCGACAACGCGGCGATCGACGCGGCACTCGAGCAGACGGTCGCGCGCTACGGCCGCATTGACGTGCTCGTCAACAACGCCGGGGTGATCGTTCGCAAGCCGTTCCTCGAGCTCGACGCCGCCGACTGGCAGCGGGTGATCGACATCGACCTCAGCGCCTGCTTCCACCTCGCGCAACGTGCCGCGCGGCGCATGGTCGCGCAAGGCTCGGGGCGGATCATCCACATGAGTTCAATCATGAACCATGTGTCTCGCCCGAACCTCGTCCCGTACGTCACCGCCAAGGGTGCGTTGGCGGCGATGACCCGCGCGATGGCCGCTGACCTGGGCGGCACCGGCGTCAACGTCAACGCGCTCGCCCCAGGTTATACCGCGACCGAATTCAGCGAAGCGGGCAAGCCGGAATTCCACGACTTCATACGCGACTGGACACCCGCGCGCCGCTGGGGCAAGCCGGAAGACCTAGTCGGCACCGCGCTGTTGCTCGCCTCCGCGGCAGGCGCCTACATCTCGGGCCAGGTGTTCTACGTCGACGGCGGGTTTCTCGCCGTCACCCGGTAACCACGGCCGCAACGATGGCCGCCACCTTACCCGCCCCGTCCACTGGCGCTCCGCCGTCGCTGCGGGCGACGCCCCCTTGGCTGCGCAAAGCCGGCATCGCGCTGCGCACCTTCTCGATCTTTCTGGCCATCTGGTGGGCGCTGTCGGCCTGGAACGCCAACCCGATCCAGTTGCCGACGCCGCTGCGCGTGGCCGATGCGATCCGAGGCCTTGCCGCCGACGGCGAGCTGTTCGAGCACGCCTGGATCAGCACAAGCCGGCTGCTGATCGCGCTGCTGGTGGCGACGCTGATCGCGGTACCGCTGGGTTTCCTGATAGGTCTGAACCGCACCGCCGACCGCCTGATCGACCCTGTGGTCGAGATGCTGCGGCCGATCTCGGGTATCGCGTGGATCCCACTCGGTCTGTTCATCTTCGGCGTCGGCGACACGCTGCCGGTGTTCATCATGGTCTACGTCGCGTTGTTTCCGCTGCTGCTGAACACAGCGGCCGGTGTGCGCGGCGTCGACCAGAAACTCGTCTCGGCCGCACGCACGATGGGCGTGAGCCGTTGGGGCATGCTGCGCCACGTGATCGTGCCGGCCGCACTGCCGACGGTGATGGTCGGCTTCCGGCTCGCCTTTGCCGGTGCCTGGGCTGCGGTGATCGCCGCCGAGTTGATCGGCGCGCCGAGCGGGCTCGGCTTCGCGATCGAGTGGTACCGCCAGTTGCTGATGAGCCCGAAGGTGTTCGGCTTCATCGCGATGATCGGGCTGGTCGGCTACCTGTGCGACCTGGCGCTGCGCAGGTTGCAGCGCTGGCTCACGCCGTGGGCCGAAGGGCTGGAGCTGCAGTCATGAGTATCGCCATCACCACACCGAACGGTTGGACGCGTGTCCTGCAGGCCGTGCTGCTGCCTGCGATCCTGCTCGTGGTCTGGCAAGCCTGGGCGCTGACGCTACCGGCCAATTCGCCGGCGCCGGCGCCGGCGAAGGTGGTCACCGCGTTCGTCGACCTGGTCATGAACGGCGGCTTGGTATCCGCGACGCTGCAAAGCCTCGGGCGCGTGGTCGTCGGCTTCCTCTTCGCGATGGTCGCTGGCGTGGCGCTGGGCGCTTTGATGGGCTCGAACGTACGGGTCAAGGACAACCTCGATCCGATCATCGAAAGCTTCCGCCCGATTGCGCCGATGGCGTTGCTGCCCATGGCGATCCTTTGGTTCGGCACCGGCACCGCGCCGTCGCTGGCGATCGTCGCTTACGCTGCGTTCTTTCCGATGCTGCTGAACACGATCCACGCCGTGAGCCGGGTCGACCGCAAGCTCGTTCTCGCTGCATCGACGATGGGCATCCCACGCGCGCGCATCCTGACCAAGGTGCTGCTGCCGGCGGCGCTACCGGGCGTGCTGCTCGGCGCGCGACTCGCGATGGGCGTGGCATGGACCGCGATCATCGCCGCCGAACTCGCTGTCGGCGCCAAGTCCGGCTCGGGCGGTACCTCGGGCGGCATCGGCCAGATGATGTTCGTCTTCTACGCCTACAACGTCGACTTGAACGGCATCGTGGTCTGCATGATCGTCGTCGGCATCGTTGCGTTGCTGATCGACCAACTGTTTCGCGCTGCCGAGCGCCGACTGACGCCCTGGAGGCAATCATGACGAACCCCATGCCCAAGCTCCGACTGAAGGGCGTCTCGAAGGAATTCGTTTCCGCGCGCACGGGTCAGCGCACGCTCGCCGTGCAAGGCGTCGATCTGGACATCTTTCCTGGCGAGTTCGTTTGCATCGTTGGCCCTTCGGGCTGCGGCAAATCGACGATCCTGGGCATGATCGCCGGGCTCGAGACACCGACCACCGGAACGATCGAGATGGACGGTGTGCGAATTCAGGGCCCCGGGGCCGAGCGCGGCGTGATGTTTCAGGACTACGCGCTGATGCCGTGGCAGAGCGTGCACGACAACATCGGCTTCGGGCTGCGGCATGGCACGCCGGGCAAGGGCTTCACGCCCGAGCAGCGCGAGCAGCGCATCCGCGACCACATCGATCTGGTCGGGCTGAAAGGCTCGGAACACAAATACCCGCATCAGCTCTCGGGCGGCATGCGCCAGCGTGTCGCGCTCGCGCGGCTGCTCGCCAACGGGCCCGACGTGCTGCTGATGGACGAGCCGCTGGGCGCGCTCGACGCGCAGACACGGCTGATCCTGCAGGTTGAGCTGCTGCGCATCTGGGGCGAAACGCAGCCGCGCGAGCAGCGCAAGACGGTGGTCTTCATCACCCACGAGATCAGCGAGGCCGTGTTCCTCGCCGACCGGGTGGTGGTGATGAGCAACAACCCGGGCAGCATCAAGTCCGTGCTGCCGGTCGATCTGCCGCGGCCGCGCGCGGAGACGGTGCGCTCGCACCCGCTGGCCGAGCAGATCTGGGGAATGATTCGCGACGAAGCCTATCGGGCGATCGCATAAACGGGGTCTGCCGACCTCAGCAACAGGAGCAAATGACATGTCCGATGTATTGAACAACGACGCCGCGCGCCGACGCGTGGTGATCGGCGGGCTCGCGACCGCAGCATTGATCGGCGCGCCTCACGTCGCCTGGGGGCAGGCGAAGAAGGCGGTCAAAGTGTCGGTCGGCCGCATTCCGTGGGCTGCCGGCAACTCGCCGGCGACGCAGTACATGATCAACAACAAGCTGTTCGAGAAGCGCGCCGCCGAGTTCGGCTACGAGCTGACGATCGACTGGCGCGACTACCCGACTGCGATGCCGATGGTCGAGGCGATGGTCGGCAACAACATCGACATCGGCATGTGGGGCAACACACCGATCACCCGCTCGATCGCTGCCGGGCTGCCGATCAGCCTGATGGCCGTCGGCGAAGGACACCTGCGCTTCCTGATCGTCACTCGCAAGGACTCCCCCATCCGCAACGCACAGGATCTGAAGGGCAAGACGATCGGCGTGCAACTCGGCGGCGACCCGTACAACGCGCTGACCTCGATGTTGCGCCACGAACTCGGCAGCCCCGATGTCAAGGCACACGGCATCAAGCTGATCAACACGACGACGCAGGCGATGTCGGCCACTGTGCCGACCGGCATGGATGCCGCATGCTGTATCTACCCGGCATTCCTGGCCGCGCAGGCCACCGGGACGGTCGGAATCATGAACTCGTTCGGCTACACCGAGGACCACTACGAGGGCCCGCTCGGCAAGGGCGCCGGCATCCTGATCCCATCGGTAAAGAAGGCGCCCTTCTACCCGGACGGCTATTACCTTCACCGTTCGTTCTGGCTCGTGCGCAACGGCTTCGTCGACCAGCATCCGCAGGTCGTGGTGGCGTACCTGATGGCGCACGAGGAGGCCATCCGCGCGCTCACGGTGATGGATCCCGGTGCGGTGTCGCAGCTCGTCAAGGACTACTGGAAGCTCGATGCGGTGCAGGGCGCTAAGGCGGTCAAGGACGAAGTGCTGTTCATTCGCGGCTGGTCGTGGGCGACCGAGGCCGACGCGCGCGCCGTGCTCGAGACGTCGAAGTATCTCGTCGACAGCAAGGTCATCGACAAGGCGCTGACCTGGGCCCAGGTGAAAGACTCGTTCAAGCGCACCGCCCCGCTGGTCAAGGATGCCTACGACCGCATGGGTGCCAAGCCCGCAGCTGGCGAGTTCACCCGCAAGGATGCGACGGACGCGCGCGGCCGGCCTGTCTGGGAGATGGACAAGTGGAGCGATCAGAGCTGAGCGCATGCGACATGCAACATAGAAACGAAAGGACCTGAAAATGAAAGTCGGATTCATCGGGCTGGGCGTCATGGGAAGCCCCATGGCGGCCAACATCGTCAAGGGCGGGCACAACCTGACCGTCTATGACCTCAACCCGCAGGCGGTCGCCGAACTGGTGAAGGCCGGCGCGAAGTCGGCGGCATCGCCCAAGGAAGTCGGCGCGGCCAGCGACATCGTGGTCACGATGCTGCCCGAGCCGCAGCACGTCGACCAAGTCGTGCTCGGTGAGAACGGCGTCGCCGCGGGACTGCGCCCCGGCGGCATCGTCATCGACATGAGCACGATCGACCCGATCTCGTCGAAGCGCATCGGCGACGAGCTGCGCCGGCGCGGTTTCGAGATGGTCGACTCACCCGTCGGCAAGACCAGCGAGCACGCGGCGACCGGCACGCTGACGCTGATGGTCGGCGGCAACCAGGCGGCCATCGACAAGGTAACGCCGGTGTTGAACTGCATGGGCACCGACACCTTCTACTGCGGCGGGCCGGGCACCGGCCACGCGATGAAGATGACCAACAACCTGCTCGCCACTGCAATCATGGTGACCAATACCGAGGTGCTCGCCATCGGCATCAAAGCCGGTTTGACGCTCGAGCTGATGCTCAGGGTGATAAGCACGACGATGGGGCGCAATGACCAGCTCTTCGTCGCCATGCCCAAGAAGGCCTTCAAGGGCGACGACAGTCCGGGCTTTGCGATCCGCTTGGCGTGCAAGGACGTGCGCTTGGCGTGCGAAGCCGCCGAGGTGATGGGATTCGATGCCAGGATCGGCCGCGCCGCGCAGGCCACGATGGACAGCGCCATCGCGCAGGGTCTGGGCGACCGCGACACGGCGGCGCTGTTGTTCGTCCTGGAGAAGAAGCTGGGCATCGAAGTGCGGCAGCAGGTCGCGCCGGCCACGGCCTGAGCGCAACGCCGCAGCGAAGCGCCATGGCCGCCTACGTCATCAACGACATGGAGATCACCGACCCGGCGGTCTTCGACCAGTACCGAGCACTGTCGCCCGCGACGGTTGCCCAGTATGGCGGGCGCTTCCTGGCCCGCGGCGGGGCAACGACGACCGTCGAGGGCAACTGGGCGCCGAAGCGACTGGTCATCCTCGAATTCCCTGACCTTGCCCGGGCCCACGCGTGGCTGGACTCGCCGGAATACGCGCCGGCGCGCGCGCTTAGGCAGGCGTCGGCACGTTCCAACCTGATCGTCATCGAAGGTATCGCCGCCTAGGCGGCGTGGAGTTTCAAGAACATGGCCAATACGCACACCAAACGCCTGGGTTTCGTGAAGAAG
>JANNJX010000417.1:0-6830 GCA_031396005.1 Burkholderiales bacterium | reverse complement strand
CGGTTTGACTACCCGGCTAGCTACCCACTGGCTACCCGCTTAGCTACCCAATCCTGTTGCAATCAGATGGGACGTCAAGACACGGAAAGACACTTGATCGGCAAAAACTCCTTTGGCGACAGCCGTGTACTCGTGGCGAATGAGACCGGGTGGGATGCCCTGAAATCTCACAGCAGAACGATGTCGTACTGCTCCGGCGTCAAGCTCGGCTCCACCGACAGCGAGATCGGTTTGCCGATGAACTCGCTCAACCCTGCTAGGTGCTGGCTCTCCTCGTCGAGCAGCATCTCCACCACCGACGCGTTGGCGACGATGCGGAACTCCTTCGGATCGAACTGGCGCGCTTCGCGCAGCACCTCGCGCAGGATGTCGTAGCAGACGCTGCGCGCGGTCTTCAGGATGCCGCGGCCTTCGCAGGTGGGGCACGGCTCGCACAGCATCTGGGCCAGGCTTTCTCTCGTGCGCTTCCTCGTCATTTCGACGAGACCGAGCTGCGTAAAGCCGCTGACCGTCGTGCGCACGCGGTCGCGCGCGAGCTGTTTGCGGAACTCGGCGAGCACGCTGTCCTGGTGGTCGGCACGCGTCATGTCGATGAAGTCGGCGATGACGATGCCGCCGAGGTTGCGCAATCGAAGTTGGCGCGCGATCGCGCCGGCCGCTTCGAGATTGGTTTTGAAGATCGTGTCGTCGAAGTTGCGCACGCCGACGAAGCCGCCGGTGTTCACGTCCACCGTCGTCAGCGCTTCGGTCTGGTCGATGATCAGGTAGCCGCCGCTCTTCAAGTCGACGCGGCGCGCCAGAGCGCGGCGAATCTCTTCGTCGATGTTGAACAGGTCGAAGATCGGCCGCTCGCCGATGTAGTGCGCGAGCTTGGCCAGCGCGCCCGGTGTGAAGATGGCGCCGAAAGTGCGCAGGTGTTCGAACTGCAGCTTCGAGTCGATGCGGATGGCCGCGGTTTCGTCGTGCGCCAGGTCGCGCAGCACGCGCTCGGCCAGCGTCAGGTCCTGGTGCAGCAGCGTGCCCGGCGGCGAGGCGAAGGCGCGCTCGCGGATGCCGGTCCAGGTCTTGCGCAGGTACGCGATGTCGTCGGCCAATTCAACGTCGGAGGCTTCTTCCGCATTGGTGCGCAGGATGAAGCCGCCGCCGCTGTAGGGCTCGCTGCTCTGGCCGGCTGACTTTCCGGCCAGAGCGGCCAGGCGCTCCCGCAACTGCTCGCGCAACTCCGGTGAGCCGATCTTCTGGCTGACGCCGAGGTGGTTGTCCTGTGGCAGGTGAACCAGCATGCGCCCGGCGATGCTGACCTGCGTCGACAGCCGCGCGCCCTTGCTGCCGATCGGGTCCTTCACCACCTGCACCGTCAGCGCCTGGCCTTCGAACAACTGCCGCTCGATCGGCACCGGCGTCGCGTTCGCCGCGGCCTCGCTGCGCCCGTTGCCGTTGTGCAGATCGGCGACGTGCAGGAACGCAGCCCGTTCGAGCCCGATGTCGATGAACGCGCTTTGCATGCCGGGCAGCACGCGCGCGACCTTGCCCTGGTAGATGTTGCCGACGAGGCCGCGTTCCAACGCGCGCTCGAGATGAAGTTCCTGCACCGAGCCGTTTTCGACGACGGCAACGCGCGTTTCGTGCGGCGTCCAGTTGATCAGGATGTCTTGCAGGGCCATCGCAGAAGTCTATGCGGACAAATTGTGCGTCACCCTCGCCTGGCGCAACAACGCCGCCGTCTCGGCCAGCGGCAGGCCCATGATGCCGCTGTAGCTGCCGTCGATGTGTTCGATCCATCCCGCCAGCGCACTCTGGATCGCGTAGGCGCCGGCCTTGCCGAAAGGCTCGCCGGAATCGATGTACGCGTCGATCACGCTCGGCGGCAGCATCGCGAAGCGCACGCGCGACATGCTGAGCGCTTCGAGCCGGCGCGTGCCGGTCCACAATGCCACGGCCGAGAGCACGCGATGCGTTCGGCCCGACAGCGCGGCGAGCATCGTGCGTGCCTCGTGCGCATCCTCGGGCTTGCCGAGAATGCGCGCGCGCAGCGCCACCGTCGTGTCGGCGCACACGATCGGCGCGGCGGTCAGGCCGCGTGCCTTCAAGCGCAGCCGAGCCGCGTCGAGCTTGGCGCGCGTCACGCGATGCACATAGGCAGCGGGCTCCTCGCGCGCGCGCACCGCTTCGAGCGCTTCGGCGTCTTCACTCGCATCGGGCAGCAGCAGTTGGTGCGTGACGCCGATCTGCGCCAGCAACTGCCGGCGGCGCGGGCTCTGCGACGCCAGATAGACGAATGGTGCGATGACGGCCTCCTCCGGTCAGCGGCGCGCATTGTGCACGGCGCGCTGCGTGATCGATTTCACGCGCTGTACCGCAGCAGCCCCGCGCGCTGGCGATGTGTAGCGATTGATGTGAATTGTCGCTATATGTATCCGTCGCTGACAACGCACGATGCAGGCACTCGGCGCTGACAGTCGCGACAACAACAGCCTGAGGCAGCACCGAAATCGATCGCGCACAAAGATCCTGGGAGGGCTTCATGCAAGACACGACCGCAACCCCTGGCCTGACTCACCAAGAGAGTTCGCCATCCGACCGCCTGATCGGCCCGTCGAGGCGCGCTTACGTCACGATGGCCGGCGCTGCCGCGCTCTCCGCCGCAGCCCTGCACATGGTGCGCTCGACCACCGCAGCCGACCTGCGCGACATGCTGGCTCAGCACTACACGATGCCTGTTGATCTGCAGCAAAGCTCGATCGATACGTCGCTGCAGCCCTTCGGGCTGTAGCTCGCCCGAGCGCCGTGGCGCTCACTCGCGGTGGTAGGGGTGGCCGCCCAGCAACGACCACGCGCGGTACAGCGCTTCGGCCAGCAGCACGCGCGCAAAGGCGTGCGGCAACGTCAGATCCGACAAGCGCAGCGTTTCATCGGCGCTCGACTTCAAGTTCGCATCGAGCCCGTCGGGCCCGCCGATGATCAGCGCGACATCGCGGCCATCGCCGAGCCAGAAGCGCAGCCGCTCGGCGAGCTGCGCGGTAGTGCACCGCTCGCCGCGCTCGTCGAGGATCACGCGACGCGCACTCTTGGGCAGGGCAGCGTCGATGCGCTCGGCCTCGGCGGCCCTCATCACCGCCACCGTCTTGCCGCTCGTGCGCGGTTCGGCCTTCACCGCTTTGAGTTCGAGCCGGCACTCGGCCGGAAAGCGCTTGGCGAAATCGTCGTAGGCCGCGTCGGCCCAGCCCGGTTGGCGCTGGCCGACGGCGACCAGCACGAGCTTCATGACTTGCGTCTTGGCGCCATCTTCTTCGCCGGTGCTTTCTTGGCAGGCGCCTTGCGTGCAAACGGCTTCTTCGCCGCGGCCGCCTTCTTCGCCGGCGCTTTCGTGGCCGCCGTTTTTTTCACCGGCGCCTTCTTGTCGGACGAGGCCTTGGGCAGCAGCGCGGTCTCGGCGCCGAGCTTCATCTTCACCGTCTTGTCGCCCCACAACTCTTCCAGGTTGTAGTACTGGCGGATCGCCGGCTGCATGACGTGCACGACCGCGGCACCGCAGTCGACGATGATCCATTCGCCGTTGTCTTCGCCTTCGGTGCGCAAGACCTGCATGTCGCGCGACTTGACGCTGTCGCGCACGCTGGCTGCGAGCGCCTTGGTCTGCCGGTTGCTGTTGCCCGAAGCGACGATCACGCGCTCGAACAGCGGTGACAGGTGTTCAGTGTTGAAGACGCGAATGTCGTGCGCCTTCACGTCCTCGAGGCCATCGACGATGGCGCGTTGCAGTTTGCGGATGTCCATCACCGGTGCCCGGCCGCCCGAAGCCGGTGATGCGCCCCCTCGGGGGGCAGCGAGCGAAGCGAGCGTGGGGGCAAATGCATCCTATCTCCTATAGAGAGCGTTCGTTTTAATGTAGCTCGCCACCGCGGGCGGCACCAGCGAGTCGATGGGCAAGCCGCGTGCCACGCGCGCGCGGATGTCGGTGGCCGAGATGTCCAGCATCGGAAGCGGCACGACGCGGTGCGGCGTGCGCAGCACCTCGGCGCTCACCGGCGGCATCAGACCGGGCCGGTTGGCTACGGCCAGCGTGACCAGGCCGAGCAACTCCTGCCAGTCGCGCCAGGTGTGCAAGCCGGCGTACTGGTCGGCGCCGATAACGAGAAACAGCGCTGCGTCGGCATGCTGCGCGCGCAGCGCCCGCACGGTGTCGAGCGTGTAGCTGGGACCCGCGCGATCGAGTTCGATGCGGTCGAGCACGAAGCGCGGTTCGACGTCGATCGCTGCGCGCACCATCGCTTCGCGATGCACGCCGTCGGTCATCGTGCGTGCCTTCTGCCACGGCTGCCCGGCGGGAATCCAGTGCAGCGCGTCGAGCAGAAATTCATCTAGCGCCGCACGCGCCAGCGCGACATGCGCGTTGTGCGGCGGATCGAAGGTGCCGCCGAAGACGCCGATGCGCGTCACGCCTGAAGGTCGATCACGACGTTGCCGATCACACGGCCCGACTCGACGGCCTCGTGCGCCTCGGCGACGCGTTGCAGCGGCAGGCGCAATGCGACGCTGTGCTGGAGCACGCCCTGCGCCGCCGCCATTTCGGCCAGCACGCGCTCGCGGTCGGCCGGATTCAGGTTGTACTCGATGAAGCAATGCACGCGCAGGTTCTTGGCGATGTAGGGGAAAAACGGCAGCGTCATCGCGCCGCTGCTGCTGCCGTAGACCACGCACAGCGCGTCGGCCTTCAGCAACTCGGCGTTCATTGCGGCGTTGCTGGCCATGTCGACCTCGATCACACGGTCCACGCCTTGGCCACCCGTCAGCTCGCGCACCCGCTCGATCATGTTCTCGCGTTTGTAGTCGATGCAGACGTGCGCACCGGCGGCGCGGGCGTGGCTGGCCTTGGCCTGATTGCTCACTGTCGTCAATACCTGGCGCGCGCCATGCAGGCGTGCGAACTGGATCGCGTAGTGGCCCACGGCGCCGGCGCCACCGGCCACCAGCACGCTCTGGCCGCGCACGCCGCCCGACATGAGCACCGCGTGCAGGGCGGTCTGGGCCGGGATGCCGAAACACGCCGCGGCGGCGCCGTCGATGGCGTCGGGCAAGGGCACCGCCTGCGCGGCGGGCAACGTGATCAGCTCCGCCGCCGTACCGAAGGCGCGACCCCAGGCCGCGTTCCAGGTCCATACCCGTTGGCCGATCCGCGCACGGTCGACTCCGGGGCCGACCGCGTCGACGACGCCCATGCCGTCGCTGTGCGGCACGATGAGCGGGAAGGCGAGGCTCTTGCTGCGCAGCCCGGCGCGGCTCTTGACGTCGGACGGATTGACGCCCGACCATTGCAGTCGCACCCGTACTTCGCCGGCGCCGGGCACCGGGTCGGGCAACTCGCCCACACGCAGCACGTCGCGTGCGGGGCCGGTGGCTTCATAGAACGCAGCGCGCATGGGGCTCCTCGTTCAGGTCCAGTCGCGCGGCCGCAGAAAGTCGGTGTACAGCTTCGCTTCGGGCGTGCCCACTTCGGGCCTCCAGTCGTAGCGCCACTTCACGACCGGCGGCAGGCTCATCAGGATGCTTTCGGTGCGGCCGCCCGATTGCAAACCGAACAAGGTGCCGCGATCCCAGACCAGATTGAACTCGACGTAGCGGCCGCGACGGTAGGCCTGGAAGTCGCGCTCGCGCTCGCCGTACGGCATGTCGCGGCGGCGCTGCACGATCGGCAGGTAGGCGCCCAGAAATGCATCGCCCACCGCACGCTGCATCGCAAAGCTGGGCTCGAAGCCGGGTTCGGAAAAATCGTCGAAGAAGACGCCGCCGATGCCGCGTGGCTCGTTGCGGTGCTTCAGAAAAAAGTACTCGTCGCACCAGTGCTTGAAGCGCGGGTACTTGTCGGCGCCGAACGGCGCCAGCGCGTCGCGGTTGGTGCGGTGGAAATGCGCGGCGTCTTCTTCGAAGCCGTAGTACGGCGTCAGGTCCATGCCGCCGCCGAACCAGGTCACGGGTTCCTGCCCGGCATGCGCGGCAGCGAGCATGCGCACGTTCATGTGCACCGTCGGCACGTACGGATTGCGCGGGTGGAAGACGAGCGAGACGCCCATGGCCTCGAATGGCGCACCCGCCAGCTCGGGCCGGTGCTGCGTCGCCGAGGGCGGCAGCGCCGGGCCGCGCACGTGCGAGAAGCCGACCCCTGCGCGTTCGAGCAAGGCGCCCTCTTCCATCAGCCGCGTGATGCCCTCGCCCTGCAGTTTTTCGCCAGGCGGCTTCTTCCATTCGTCGCGGATGAACGCACCCTGACCGTCTGCGGCTTCGAGCGCATCAACGATGCGCTGCTGCAAACCGAGCAGGTAATCGCGCACGCGGGTGACAACGTCGCTCATGCTTTGCCTTCTTTCGTCGGCGACAAACGCACCGGCGACGCCAGCTCGGGCCGCTTGCCGCGACGCTGCGACAGGTACGCGGCGATCAACGCCATGTCGTCGTCGGTGTTGCCGCCCAAGCGGATGAAGCGCTCGAAGCCGACGACTTTTTCTTCATAGTCGATGTAGACCAACGCCAGCGGCACGGCGGCCTGGTGCGCCACGCGGTAGAAGCCGCTGCGCCAATGCTCTTGATAACCGCGCGTGCCTTCGGGTGCGATGACCAGCCAGAAGAACTCACCGCTTTGCTTGGCCTGCTTGATGCGGGCAACCATCTGCTCGACCAGCCCGTGCGGGCTTTGGCGGTCCACCGGCACGCCGCCGATCCAGCGCAGCCAGGCGCCCAACAACGGCAGCTTGAACAACGAATCCTTGCTCCAGAACGACGGCGCAAAACCGATCGCCCACTTGGCCAGCAGGCCGATCGGAAGATCCCAATTC
>JANNJX010000405.1:0-9148 GCA_031396005.1 Burkholderiales bacterium | reverse complement strand
TGAGCGAGGCCTCCTGCACGCGCAGCGTCGTGGCTTCAAGCAGGCGCGCGTCGGCGCCGACGGCGTCGCCCTCGCCGAGCAGCAGCAGGTCGCCGCGCACCAGCTCGGCGCTGGGCACGCGCAGCGGCGCGCCGTCGCGCATCACCGCCGACGTGGCCTCGGTCATGCGCGCCAGCGCAGCCACCGCGTCGCGCGCCTTGGCCTCCTGCATGAAGCCCAGAGCGCCGTTGAGCAGCACCACGGCCGCGATCACGATCGCATCGACCGGCCAGCCGACGCGGCCTTCGAGCCACCAGGCGGCGAGCGCGATCGCGATCGCGGCCAGCAGCAGGTAGATCAGCGGGTCCTGGAAGTGCGCAAGGATGCGGCGCCAGGTCGGCACCGGCGGCGCGCCGCGCAACTCGTTACGGCCGTGTTGCGCGAGCCTCAGGCTCGCTTCTGCGGCAGTCAGCCCACGTTCGGGATCGGCGCCGGCGGCGCGCGCGACCTCGGCAGCGTCGGTGGTGGAAGGATCGTCGCTTGCTGCCGTCATGGCGGCGGCGTGGCTCCTCTTTGTCGCGCTTCGAGTATCGGCTTCCACGGCCCGTACTTGTGCTGCTCGGCCGAAAACCCAGGTGTGTACGGCGCGAACGCCGCATCCACCGGCTTGTTCTTGCGCGCTGGGAAGTCGGCGTCGAGCTTGGCTTTGACCGGCCGCGGCTGGCTGTTGACGTAGGCCGCAACATCGAAGGCCTGCTCATCGCTCAACACCGCGCTGGTGTGCGTCACGCCGCTGGGCATATTGCCCTTGATGAAGCCGGCGGCCAGCGTGATGCGGGCCATGCCGGCACCGTTGTTGTAGCTGTCGGGGCCCCACAGCGGCGGGAACTGGTAGCCGTCGCCGTCGCCCGTCTTGCCGCGCCGCAGGCCCTGGCCCTTGTCGCCATGGCAGGCCACGCAGGTGGCGGCATAAACCTTTTCCCCGGCCACCGGATCGGCCGCGCGCGTCAGAATCTTGAGCTTGAGCGTGCCCGCCCCCTCGACCTGCGTGCCCACCGCGATGCCGGTCGACAGGAACTTCAGGTACGACAGCATGGCCTTCATCTCAGCGCCGTTCAGCGGCAGCGGTCGGCCGTTCATGCTGCGCTCCATGCAGCCGTTGATTCTCTCCTCGGTGGTCGAGATGGCGTCTTCGCGGCCGCGGTACTGCGGGAAGCTGACGAAGGTGCCGACCCAGGGGTTGCCGAACTTGCGGCCCCCGGCATCGACGTGACAGGACACGCAGGCCAGGTTGTTGCCGGCGTAGCGCTGCTTCGCGTCCTTGACCTCGGGGCCGATGTGCTTGTAGGTCTGCTCCATCAAGGCTTTGCCGTGGCGCACCGATTTGCCGAAGGGGTCATCGGCGAGTTTGTCGATGTCTGGCGCTTGCCAGTCTTTTTGCGGCTGGGCCATGGCAGGCGCCGTCATCGCGGCGCTCATCGCCAGGCAGAAGATCAAGGCAGGGGTTCGTGTCATTTCGGGCTCCGATCGGAAAAGGCTTGTCAGGCCAGCAGCCGTGCCGCTGGCTTTAGCTTGTGACAGCACCGCGACGCGCCGTCTGTGCGCCAGCGCACTGCGCTCACACCACCACCTCCTTCAGCACCGCACAGAAGTAAGGCATTCGAGTTCCTTGATTCAGGGCGCCATGCCTGGCGGTGCGGCGGGTGATCGCGAGCGCGCGATCAATACGATGCCGACGACGGCGGCGACTGCGAGGGCAAGATCTTGCGGCACGCCCAGCAGGAAGGCGGCCTGGACACCGACAAGACTCCACAACACCGGCACCACCAACGGGCTGCGCGGGTACGGCCGGACCAGGAACGAAAGCAGGCCCGTCGTGAAGATTGTCGTCGGACACGGCAGCCCGAAGGTGGGCGCTTCCAGGTAGCGATGACCGGAGAGGAACGACCACGCCGGATAGACGATGAGCGCGAACGTCACCAGCAGCGCACCGACCACGCCGCGGGCGCCGGCGCTCAGCCTGAACTCGAGCCTGCGCCGAACGACGCCGTGCCACACGAAAAGCCATGCGCCTACCAGGAACACGATCGCGAAGCCGTACGCCGGCGCGCTGATGGACGTGAAGAACGCGAGGTGATAAGCCAGCCCCATCCAGGCCCACAGCGCTGCGAGGATCGCCGAGACGCCTGCTCCGGACCAGCGGCGAGGCCGCACAACCAGAGCGATGGCCGCCACCGCGAGCGCCAGCAAGACCACCTGGGCGGGCCAAAGCGTGGTGTTGTAGTCGCGAAAGACGGCGTAGAACTGTTCGGTGGTGAAGGGAAGCTGCATGCCAGCCGTTAAACGATCGCGCCAAACAGCGAGCCCACGCCGGCCGTGATGGCCATCGCGAGCGCACCCCAGAACGTGACGCGCACGGCGCTGGCCACGACATTGGCGCCACCGGCCCGCGCAGCGACGATGCCGAGCAGCGCCAGAAACGCCAGCGACATTGCAGACACCCAGAGCATCAGGTAGCGCCCCGACGCGAGCCAGACCACGGCCAGCGGCAACGCGGCACCGACGGCGAAGCTCGCCGCAGATGCCAGCGCGGCTTGCACCGGCCGCGCACTGAGCGTGGTCGAGATGCCGAGCTCATCGCGCGCGTGGGTGCCGATGGCGTCGTGCCGCATCAACTGTTCGGCGACCTGCTGCGCAAGCGCAGGTGCCAAGCCCCGCGCGACGTAGATGGCGGCGAGCTCGCGATGCTCGGCCACAGGATCGCTGGCGAGCTCGGCGCGCTCGCGCGACAGGTCGGCTTTCTCGGTGTCAGCCTGCGAGTGCACCGAGACGTATTCGCCGGCGGCCATCGACATCGCGCCGGCCACCAGCCCGGCGACGCCGGTCAACAACACGTTGCTGGGCGCGGCGCTGGCCGCCGCCACACCGACCACCAGGCTGGCCGTCGAGACGATGCCGTCGTTGGCGCCGAGCACGGCGGCGCGCAGCCAGCCGATGCGGGCGCTGCGGTGCCGTTCGGGGTGGGTGCTACGCGGCATCGATGTCGCTTCATGCCAGGGCGGCCGCAGGTTTGCGCCGCAGCACACCCGACAGTTCGGTGCCCGGCGCGACGGTGTTGAACACCGCGCCGTACTTCTTCACGTTGTCGTGCAGCAGCACCAGGCGCCGGTCGGGCTCGTCGGTATCGACGACGATCTCGTAGCGGATGGACTCGAGCCGCGGTGGCACGTCCTGGCGCACACCGTGCACGCGCACCTCCACGCCACGCAGCTCGAACTCGAGGATCGGCGTCACGCGCTCGATGCCCTTGATCATGCAGGCCGACAGGGCCGCCAGCAGCAATTCGGCCGGGTTCAAGGCCAGCGGATTGCCCGCCATGTCGGTGTCGAGCGCGATCGTGGCTTCCTTGCAGCGCGCCACGCTGGCGTGCGCATCCAGGCGCTCGGTCGCCACATCGAAAACCATCTTCGTTGTTGTCAGCTTGTTCATGAACGGATTTCAGCTCCACGATGCTCGCTTTGCGCTGAACCCCCTTGCGCCTCCTCAAGCGGCGCCTTCAGGCTTCGATGATCACTTTCAAGGCCTGCGTCTCGGCGGCCTTGGCGAAGGTCTCGTAAGCACCCTGGATGTCGGCGAGCTTGAAGCGGTGCGTGATCAGCTGCGCCGCGTCGATGCGCTTGGCTTGAACCGTGTCCAGCAGCATCGGGATCGACACCGTGTCGACCAGCCGCGTCGTGATCGTCACGTTGTGCGACCACAGCCGCTCCAGGTGCAGATCGACCTTGCTGCCGTGCACGCCGACGTTGGCGATGGTGCCGCCAGCGGCCACCACGTCTTCGCACAGCGTGAACGTGGCCGGGATGCCGACCGCTTCGATCGCGGTATCGACACCGCGGCCGCCGGTCAACGCCATCACCTTCCCGGCCGCATCGCCGCCCTTGCTGTTGACAGTGTCCGTCGCGCCGAAGCGCTTGGCCACGGCGAGCCGGTGGTCGTCGAGATCAACCATGATGATCTGCGACGGCGAATAGAGCTGCGCCGTCAGCAGCGCCGCCAAGCCGATCGGCCCCGAGCCGACGATGGCCACGCTGCCGCCGGGCTGCACCTTGCCGTTCAGCACGCCGCACTCGAAGCCGGTGGGCAGGATGTCGGAGAGCATCACCAGCGCTTCTTCGTCGGCGCCGGCAGGGATCGGGTGCAGGCTGGTGTCGGCATGCGGGATGCGCACGAACTCGGCCTGCGTGCCGTCGATCTTGTGGCCGAGGAGCCAGCCGCCGGTCGTGCAGTGCGAGGTCATGCCCTTGCGACACGGCGCGCAGCGGCCGCAGGCGCTGATGCACGAGATCAAGACGCGATCGCCGGGCTTGAACGCGGTGACGCCGCTGCCGACGGCATCGATCACGCCGACACCTTCGTGGCCGAGGATCGTGCCCGGCTTGCACGCCGGCACATCGCCTTTGAGGATGTGCAGGTCGGTGCCGCAGATCGTCGTGCGCGTGATCTTGACGATGGCGTCGCTGGGCAGCTTGACGGCCGGCTTCGGGCGATCTTCGAGGCCCTTCTGGCCGGGGCCGTTGAAAACGAGGGCTTGCATGATGAGACTCTCTTTCAATGAAGAAACTCGAAGTCGATGAAGCCGCGCTCGACGTCGGTCGAGACGAGCTTGACCTCGACGCGCTGGCCGATATCGAGCTGTGACACGCGACCGGTCAACATGCCTTCGACCGGCGGTGCGAGCGTGCGCACCCAAGTGTTGCGGTCGGTGCGGCCGGTGACGATGGCGTCGTAGCGCTGGCCGGCATGCGATTCGAGCAGCAGCGCGGCCTCGCACTTGCGCAACTTGCGCTCGACCTTTTGCGCCGAGTCTTCCTGCTGGCTGCAATGCGCTGCCAACGCCGTCAGCTCAGCGACGCTGTAAGGCGGTGCGCTGCCGGCCAGCACCGCCTTGAGCTGGCGCGAGGTGATGAGGTCGGGGAAGCGCCGGTTCGGCGCCGTCGAGTGCGTGTAGTCGCGCACCGCCAGGCCGAAATGGCCGACGGGTGCGCCACCGGGTTGCTCGACGACGTACTCGCCCGAGCCCATCAGCTTGACGATGACCAGCGACAGGTCGGGGAAGCGCAGCGGGTCGGCTTTGCGGCGCTTGGCCAGAAAGGCTTCGAGTGAATGCGAGTCGGGCTCGTTCGGCAACGTCTCGCCGTACTTGCGCGCCTCGATCACGATGCGCTGCCAGCGCTCGGGCGAGCGGACCACGCGGCGCAGCGACGCGCCGCCGTGCTTGGCGAGAAAGTGCGCCGTCGCTCGGTTGGTGGCAATCATCAACTCTTCGATCAACTGCCGCGCGCGGTTTTGCACCTGCTGGCGGATCTCGACCACGTGCTCGCCTTCGTACACCGCGCGCGGCTGCAGGGTCTCGAACTCGAGCGCACCTTCGGCATGGCGGCGCGCGCGCAGACGCTGTGCGGCTTCGTCCTGCGTACGCAGTTGCTGCTGCAGTGCCGGCACGGCAGCCGCCGCGGCCGGCAACGCGCCCTCGCCTTCGATCCACGCCGACAGCGCGTCGTAGGCCAGCTTGGCGTGGTTGTGCACCCAGGCGCGCTGCACCGTGGCCTGCGTGACGGTGGCATCGGCGGCGACGACCATCGTGGTGACGATGGCCAGCCGGTCCTGCCCCGGGTTGAGCGAGGTCAAGTCGGTGGACAGCCGCTCGGGCAGCATCGGGAAGATGCGTGCCGCGGTATAGACGCTGGTGGTGTTCAAGCGCGCGTGCTCGTCGATCGCCGAGCCCTTGGCCACCAGCGCATCGACATCGGCCACGGCGATGAAGAGCTTGGTCGCGCCATCGGCCAATGGCTCGCAGACGGTGAGTTGATCGAGGTCGCGCGAGTCGTCGTTGTCGATCGAACACCAGGGCAGCGCGCGCAGGTTGGCGATGCGCGCATCAGCGTCGCGGCCCGGGCCGTCGATCGTCGCCAGTTGCGTGGCCACCGCCGCCGGAAACTCAGGCTCGAGCCCGCGCTCGGTCATCGTTTCGCTGGCGATGCGCGCAAGATCGACGCGTCGTCTGGAGGGGGCTGTACTCATGAGAGGCACTGTTTCCAGTCTAGAAGTGCCACACACTGAACTCTGTGCGCCAGCGAACACAGCAAACGAGCTGACCCTGCTCTACTAACACCGTATGGAGTTCAAGGACTACTACAAGGTGCTCGGCGTCGAGCCCACGGCCAGCGGCGACGAGATCAAGAAGGCCTTCCGCCGCCTGGCGCGCAAGCACCACCCGGATGTCAGTAAGGCCGCCGATGCGTCCGCGCGCATGCAGGAGTTGAACGAGGCCCAGGAGGTGCTGCGCGACAAGGAGAAGCGCGCCGCTTACGACCGCGTCCGGCAAGGGGCACCGAGCGGACAGACGTTCGAGCCGCCGCCAGGCTGGGACAGCGGCTTCGAGTTCAGCGGCGCGCCCGATGGCTTCGGCGACGCCGCCGATCACAGTGCGTTCTTCGAAGCCCTGTTCGGCGCTGCGCGGCGCGGCAGCGCGCCCGGGCGGGCCACACGCGGCCAGGACCACCACGCCAAGATCGTCGTGCCGCTGGAAGATGCGTTCCACGGCGCAACGCGCGAGATCACTTTGCACAGCCCGGAGATGGACGCGGCCGGCAACGTCGCGCTGCGCGAGCGCACGCTGCAGGTCGGCATCCCGAAGGGCATTCGCGCCGGGCAACAACTGCGCCTTGCCGGCCAGGGATCGTCCGGCCTCGGCGATGGGCCGCGCGGCGACATCTACCTCGAGATCGCGTTCGCTCCGCATGCGCTGTGGCGGGTCGATGGCCGTGACCTCTACTTCACGCTGCGCGTCGCGCCGTGGGAGGCCGCGCTCGGCGCGGCCATCAATGTGCCCACGCCCGACGGCACGGTCGAGATGACGGTGCCGGCAGGCTCGCAGGGCGGCCGCAAGCTGCGCATCCGCGGACGCGGCATCCCCGGCAGCACGCCGGGCGATTTGTACGTGACGCTTCAACTGGTACTGCCGCCAGCCGGCGACGACAAGGCCCGCGCCACCTACCGGCGGATGGCCGAAGACCTGGCCTTCGACCCACGCGCCAACACGGGAGCCGATGAATGAACACGACCTCGATCGCCATCGGCGTGCACCTGGCCGACGAGCACGCGCTCGAACTTCGAGCCTTTGCCGCGGCTTGTGGCGCCGACGAAGCCTTCGTGCGCCTGTTGGTCGATGAAGGCCTGGTGCAGCCCATGGCGGTGCAGCCGGCGTGGCGCTTCGGCGGCGAAGAATTGGCGCGCGTGCGCCGCATCCGCCGCCTGCAGCGCGACTTCGAGGCCAACCTGCAAAGCGTGGCCGTGATGCTCGACCTGATCGACGAGGTCGAACGCCTGCGCGCGGCGCTGCACCGCGCCGGCATCGAGGCGCCGTGAGCGTTACGCCAATTCTTTCAAGTCGCGCAACAGACGCTCGGCCGCAGGCGCCGACGAGGCCGGGTTCTGGCCGGTGATCAGCAAGCCGTCGGCAACCACATACGGTTGCCAGTCGCCGACGTTGCTGTACTGGCCACCGAGTTCGGTCAGCATGTCTTCGACAAGAAACGGCACCACGTCGGTGAGCCCGGCAGCGCGCTCTTCGCTGTTGCTGAATCCCGTGACACGCTTTCCGCGCACCAGCGGCTGGCCACCGGCTGCTTTGACGTGCCGCAGCACCGCCGGCGCGTGACACACGGCGGCAACCGGTTTGCCGGCCGCCAGCATGGCTTCGATGAGCGCGATCGACGGCGCGTCTTCGGCCAGATCCCACAGCGGGCCGTGGCCGCCGGGGTAGAACACAGCGTCGAAGTCGCTCGCCTTCAGGCCGTGCAAAGTTTGCGTGGCCGCCAGCGCGGCTTGCGCCGCCGGGTCGATCTTGAAGCGGTGCGTGGCATCGGTCTGCGCGCCGGCCTCGTCGCTCTTCGGATCGAGCGGCGGCTGGCCGCCCAGCGGCGAGGCCAGCGTCACCGCGGCACCGGCGTCTTTGAACACGTAGTACGGCGCGGCGAACTCCTCGAGCCAGAAACCGGTCTTCTTTCCCGTGTTGCCGAGGCGATCGTGCGAAGTCAGAACCATCAGGATGTTCATGGTGAGTACCGGCTGAAGCGAATGTCTGAACAGTGTTGCCGCCGCGCAAGGCCCTGCCTGCCATCGCTCACGCCATCTGCGTGTAAGTCGGCTCCGACAACGCGCGATGCCTGAACCGCGTCTGCATCAGCGCCGAGAGCGCCACACCGGGCGACTCGGACTGCGACGGCAAACAAGCCTGTCGGCTGATCGTGCGGACCAAGCTGCGCTGGCGCAAGTCAGCGCAGCTTGCTGAGCATCTCGAAGGCCCCGATGCGGGCTCTGAGCAACACCGAAGCAATCAGCGCCAGATCTTCGAGCGCCCGCACGGGCGCGCGACGAACTGCGGCGCGGCACCAAGTCTGCGGCGCAGACGGTGCCGATGGCCACACCTGCGTACATGATCGGCGCCCCGGCGTGGTACTGGATCGCAAAGCCACCGCCGGCCCATGGTCCCATGGCAAAGCGCGCATCGTCGCTGGTGTTGCAGACCTCGAGAGCCTGCTTGCGGTTGGCCGCTTCGACACAGAACGAGCCCGAACTGTCGCCACTGCGGATGTCGACACCATGGGCGGCCTTGAACCAAACATCAGGCTGATCACGGACATCGGCGTTTCGCAAACGCTGTCAGCGACGCGCACCAATGCATCGAAAGCGGCCTCCGGCGGCGTGTCGAGCACGGCCATCGAGTGCAGTGTGGCGATGCGTTGGCGCGTCGCGCCGGCACGGTGATCCAGGCTTCTTCCTCGGCAACATGCTGCCGACGCTGGCCGTCGTCGGCACGCTGTACGAGGACTCGCCGACGCGGCTGTGCAGCGCCTACCTGCTCGGAAATCAACAGCGCCTGGGCGCGGCGCTGGTGTGGGCGGCTGCGGCCGCCCTCTTTGCGTGGCTATTTCAGTTGCGGCAGGCCGTGCTGCGCGACTGCCAATGGCCTGCCCGGCAGGACTCGAACCTGCGACCCCCAGCTTAGAAGGCTGGTGCTCTATCCAGTTGAGCTACGGGCAGTCGATGCGGGCGCGCGAGAAACGAGTCCAACTTACCCGACGATCGCGAGTGTAGCGATCAGCCC
>JANNJX010000002.1:0-1800 GCA_031396005.1 Burkholderiales bacterium | reverse complement strand
GCCAGCGCGACAGGCACGCATCGAGTGCGAAGAAGGCCGCGAGCGCCACCAGCATCAGCACGATGCCGGCCGCGCCGTGCAGGAAGCCTTGGCCGGCCGCGTCGCCGAAGTGGTAGGTGATGAGAACGAGCGAGATCACGCGCACGATGTTGGCGGCAAAGGCGATCGGCACGATCGCCAGCACCAGCAGCGCGGTGTGCAGGCGGCTCTTGCGGCCCATGATGTGGATGAACAGCGCACCCAGCGCAGCCAGGCTGAACATGGAATTCAAACCCGAACAGGCATCGGCGACGAGCAGCTCGTAGCGGCCGACGGTGAGCATGACGCCGCTGCGTCCGATCGGGTAGCCGACGGCGTGCAGCAGATCGACGACGATGATCGAGATCCAGTGCTTCAGCGGCTCGGTCAGCGCATCGACCACGGTGCCCGGCAGCGGCACCATGAAGACCAGGTAGAACACTGGAAACCAAGCGGCGCGCAGACCCTGGGTGCCTTTGAGCAGCAGCAGTACTGCGGCGGCGACGAAGACCTGCGAAGCGAACTCGACGCTCGACACGCCGGCCGTGCGACCCAGCGCATACAGCGCCAAACCGAGGGCCAACAGCAGCCAACCGGCGCCGCTGCGCGGTGTGCTGGGCGCCGCTGCGATGGCCGGCCGCGATTGCCAGAACAACCAGGCGACGATGCCGAGGATCAGCGGCGCGTGGCCGAACTCATCGGTCTGCCACAGCCCGTGAGCTGCGTCCCAGTAGCTCGGCAGGTACAGCGCGGCCGCGCCGAGCGCTGCCCACAGCCAAGGTTGAAGCGGCCGCGGGTGGGCCTGCGCCGCTACCGCCATCGCGCTACGCGTCTTGCGTTTGCGACGCGTTGCGCCGTGCCGCCACGTCCACCAGCACTGAGCCGACGACGAAGACGTTGCTCTCGGCCATCGCCGCAATCGCATCGTCGAACTGCGCGGTGCGGGTGAGGTTGGTGCGCGCCACCACGAGCGACGCGCCGGCGCCGCGCGCCAAGAGCAGCGCATCGGGGCCTTGCTCGATGGCGGGGGTGTCGATCAGCACGACGTCGAAGGTCGACATGCTCTGCTGCAGGATGCGCGGCAGCGCCGGGCGGCTGAGCAGTTCGCCCGGGTTCGGCGGGATCGGGCCCGACGGCAGCACCGCCAGCCCGGGGATGCCGTGGACGAAGGTCACCACCTGGTCCTGCATGCGCCCGGCGAGCAGGTTCGACAGGCCGGTCTGGTTTTCGATCTTGAACAGCTTGTGTTGCCGCGGCGTGCGCAAATCGGCATCGATCAGCAGCGTGCGTTCGCCGAGCTGCGCGAACGTCACCGCCAGGTTGGCGGCCAGGTAGCTGCGGCCCTCGCCGCGCGACGCGCCGACGACGGCCAGGCTGGTGTTAGCACCCTTGGCGTCGAACCAGCGCAGCTGCAACTGGCTGCGCAGCGCGCGCAGGCCTTCGCCTTCGGGCGAGAACGGCTTGTAGGCGGCGACGACCTCGGGGCTGATCGGCTTGTTCGGTCCGGGCTGCAGGTACGGATAGTCGAATTGCAGCGACAGCGCATAGAGCACGTCGCCTTCGCTGATCAGGCCGAGCTCGATACCAGCCTCGCCGAAGCGCAGGTCCGACTGCTTCTGGAAATTGATGATGCGCTCGGCGTCCTGCGGCGTCAGGCGCCCGGCGTCGATCAGGATCGCGCCGATCGACCGGTCCGCATTGCGGACCTTGGTCGACAGCATCGTCACCGGTGTCATTGCACGCCCCCGTCGAAAGTCAACTGCGGCGAGGGTAGGGCAGGGC
>JANNJX010000364.1:0-7988 GCA_031396005.1 Burkholderiales bacterium | reverse complement strand
ACCGAGTCAGCGCGCCTGGGTCGGCGCCTCGTGGCCGAGCGCGCGCGAGATGTCTTGCGCCGTCGCCCGTACGCGCTCGGCCCAGGCCAGCTCGAGGCGATCGGCCGGCGCCGAGATCGACAGGCCCGCGACGAGTTTGCCCGCGTCGTCGTATACACCCGCAGCGATGCAGCGCACGCCGATCTCGAGCTCCTCGTTGTCGTGCGCCACGCCCCGCGCGCGCACGCCTTCGAGTTCGCGTTCCAGCGCTGCCACCTGCGTCAGGCTGTTGCGCGTGTGGCCGGCCAGGCCGGTGCGCGTCGCATACGCGCGCACGCGCTCGGGCGGCTCGGCGGCCAGAAACAGCTTGCCCACCGACGTCAGGTGCAACGGCGCGCGGCCGCCGACGGCGCGCACGACCTGCATGCCCGAACGTTCGCTGTAGGCACGTTCGATGTAGACGATCTCGTCACCCTGGCGCACCGACAGGTTGACCGCCTGGTGCGTCAGCCGGTGCAGCTCGCGCATCGGCGCCGCAGCCAGCTCGCGCACGGACAGCCGCTCCTTGACCAGGTTGCCGAGTTCGAGCAGCCGCATGCCCAGGCGGTACTGCCCGGCATGCGGCCGATCGACGAAGCGGCCGGCCGCCAGGTCATTCAAGATGCGGTGCGCCGTGGACGGGTGCAGGCCGGTGCGCTCGCTGATGTCCTTGAGCGCCATCGACTCCGGCTGCTGCGCCAGCACGTCGAGCAGGGCGAAGCAGCGCTCCAGAACCTGGATGCTCGGCGCGGAGAGATTCTTGCTGGCCATGACGCGAGCGATTCTTGCATGGCGAAACCTGTGATCGCATCCCGGAAGGGTCAGCGACTGCGCAATCCGAGGCGATCGAGCGCCTGCGCCGCCGAGCGCACCGCGCCTTCTAGCGTGGCCGGATACGGGCCGTCGACGTAGTCGCCTGCCGCCGCCAGCGCTGGCGCGATCAGCGTTGGTGGTCGCACCAAGGCGGGCGTGCACAGGAAGGTAGCCCGGCGCTCGGCGATCGTGCGCAGCACCTGCCACGGCATCGAGGTGAAGGCGAACTCTGCTTGGCACAATGTTGCCTGCGCCGTGGCGTCGAGTCCGCGCTCGACCCAGGCCTTCGCGCCGCTGACGACGAAAGCGAACACGCCGTCGCGCGCGCCGCTGCGGTCGAGCGCGCCGAGATCGAAGGCGAACTGCGCCGGTGCGTCGGCGCTGGCGTGCAGCGCCACCATCGGCGACGGCAGGCGCGCGCCGAGGCTTCGCAGATAGACCGTGACGATCGGCTCGTAGTCCAAGGCCGCCGCGGTCTGCGCCCAGCTTGCCGACACCGGCTGCGCCAGGCGCGCGGCCTCGTGAGCGCTGCAGGCCAGCAGCACGGCGTCGAAGCGCTCGCCGTCGACACGCCAGCTCGCTTCGGCGGTGGGCTCGAGCTGCTGCACGCGCGTGGTCCAGCGCAAGCGAGCGCCGCGTTGCTGCAGCCAACGTGCGGCCGGCGTCGGCAACAGCGCCGACAGCGGGGCGCGCGGCAGCAGCAGGTCCGCCGCGCCGGGGCCGCTGAACAGGGCGTCGTGCAGTACGCGCAGGAACACCTGCGCGCTGGCCTGCGACGACGGCGTGTTGAGTGCGGCAACGCACAGCGGCTCGATCAGCGTCGTCCGTGCACGCTCGGGCAGCCCGCACACGAGTTCGGCCACCGTGCACTGCTGCTCGGCACGGAAGCCGCCGAGCCGCCAGCGCAGCGCGGCGGCGAGCAGGGCTAGGCGCTCCGACAGCGGCCACGCCCGTAGCGCCAGCACGGCGCGGACGAAGGCGGGCACGGCCGGGCCGCGCCGCAGCGCCAGCCCGTAGCCCTGCGCGTCGATCACGGCGAGCGGGCGGCGGTCAAGCAGCACCTCGGGGTCGGCGCCGACGCTGCGCATCAGCGCCAGCGTCTCGCGGTAGGCGCCGATCAGGATGTGCTGGCCGTTGTCGAGCACGAAGCCGTCATGTTCGACGGCGCGCGCGCGGCCCCCGGGGTGCGGCGCCATGTCGAACAGCGTCACGCGGTGCCCGGCTTCGGTGGCGCGAACGGCGGCGGCCAGGCCGGCCCAGCCGGCGCCGACGACGGCCAGCGAGCGGGGGCTCAACGTTCCATCAGACACATGAAGGGTCTCGAGCTCATCGCTCTAGCCAGTGCGTGCGCATCGCGATCCAGACCTTGCGCAGCGGCGTCAGCGCCACGCGCTGATGCAGCACCTGAAAGTCGTCGGCCTCGATCTCGCGCAGCAGCGTGCGGTAGATCTGCGCCATCGCCAGCCCCGGCCGTTGTGCGCGCCGGTCGGCTCCGGGCAGCAAGGCGAACGCATCTTCGAACGTGCGGTGCGCGCGCTCGGCCTGGAATTTCATCAATGCGCTGAAGCGCTCGCTGTAGCCCCACGGCGAGTCGCGCTTGAGCAGCTCGTTGGCCTTGACGTCGAACCGCTTCAACTCATCGGCCGGCAGGTAGATGCGGCCGCGCCGTGCGTCGTCGCCGACGTCACGGATGATGTTGGTGAGCTGCATCGCCAGGCCGAGCTTGTGTGCGTAGGCGATCGTGCGCTCGTCGCTGCGGCCGAAGATGTTGGCCGCAACCTCGCCGACGACGCCCGCCACCAAATGGCAGTAGCGAGCCAAGCCGGCGAAGTCGAGGTAGCGGCTTTGCTGCAGGTCCATCTCGCAGCCGTCGATCACGGCGAGCAAGTGGCGCGCTTCGATGTTGTACGCCGCCGTGTGCGGCAGCAGCGCCTTCGTCACCGGGTGGCTCGGCGCGCCGCTGAAGGCCGACGCGACCTCCTTGCGCCACCAGGCGAGCTTGGTCGCGGCCACGCCCGTGTCCTGCACTTCATCGACGACGTCGTCGACCTCGCGACAGAAAGCATAGAACGCAGTGATGGCGGCGCGCCGCGGCGGCGGCAGGAAGCGGAAGGCGTAGTAGAACGACGAGCCGCTCTTGGCGGCGCGGTCTTCGACGTACTGCTCGGGAGTCATCGAACCGCTGGATCCGGGAGCAGCGCCGCCGCGCCGCGCCGCATCCAAAGCGCGCGCCAAAGCAGCAGCGGCGCGTCGATGGCGCCGATGGTCGGCCGGCGGCTGAGCGTGTCGAAGCCGTGGCCCTCGATCTTGTCGAGGATGCGCAGGCCGCCTTGCACGACCAGTCGCAGCTCCCAACCGAATCGGCCCTGCAGGCGGTGCACGAGCGGCGCACCCTGTTGCATCAACCCGCGCGCCCACGCGCAGAGTTCGCGCATCAGCGCGCGCGATGCGTCGCTATCGTCTCGCAGCCTCGCCGCATCGAGGCCGTGGCGCTGCGCGTCGGCCAGCGGCACGTAGATGCGGCCGCGCGGGTGATCGCGCGACATGTCCTGCCAGAAGTTGATCAGTTGCAGCGCCGAGCAGACCGCATCCGATTGCGCGAGTGCGCGCTCGTCGCTCACGTCCGCCAGGTACAGCAGCAGGCGGCCGATCGGGTTGGCGGAGCGGCTGCAGTAGTCGAGCAGCGCGGCGCGGTCCGGGTAGAGCCGGTTGTGCGCGTCCTGCTTGAATGCGGCGAGCAACTGGGCGAGCAGCGCCACCGGCAGCCGGTGCGTGGCGATCTGCCGGGCCAGCGGCCCGAAGACTTGCGGCCAGTCGCTGCCGGTGCGGCCGTGAGCGGCTTGGTGTAACGCCTGCTCGTAGCGCTCGAGCAGCGCCAGCCGGTCAGCGGCGGGCGCGTTGCCTTCGTCGGCGATGTCGTCGGCCGTGCGCGCGAAGTGGTAGATCGCCGTCACCGCAGGACGCAGCGCCGGCGGGCACAACACCGACGCGACAGGAAAGTTCTCGTAATGGTCGACGCTCACGGCGGTGGATTGTCCATGCGCTTTTTCGAGATCGGCGTTGACAGTGCCAAAGGTGGGCTCGTATATTACTGACCGGTCAGTCAGTAACTCCAGATCGTCTGCCGCCCGCGCCGGCTGAAAGGCTCCTCCGATGCGTCGCTTTGCTCCGTTCCCCGCCATGGCGTTAGCCGCCCTGACCGCGGCCTGTTCGCGCCCCGCGCCTGCGCCGGAGCCGGTGCGCGCGGTGCGCACGATCACGGTCAGCCAGACGTCCGCGGGCTCGAGCATCGACTACGCCGGCGAGGTGCGAGCCCGCAGCGAGTCGCGGCTGTCGTTCCGGGTGGCCGGCAAGATGGTGTCTCGGCCGGTCGATCTGGGCGATGTCGTCAAGGCCGGCCAGGTGCTGGCGAGCCTCGACCCGATGGACTTGCAGCTCGGCCAGCAGGCCGCCAGCTCGGGCCTGGAAGCAGCGCGCGTCAATGCCGATCAGGCCAGCGCCGACCTGAAACGATTCAAGGAGCTGCGCGATCAGGGTTTCATCAGCGCCGCCGAACTCGATCGCCGCGAAAGCACGTGGAAGGCGGCGCAGGCGCAGGTCGATCAGGCCCGCGCGCAAGCCAGCGTGCAAACCAACCAGGCGCGCTACACGCGCTTGGTGGCCGATGGCGCCGGCGTCGTCACCGCCGTCGAAGCCGAGCCCGGCGCAGTGCTCACCGCCGGTGCGCCTGTTGTACGTGTGGCGCAAGACGGCCCGCGTGACGTCGTCTTCGCCGTGCCCGAGCAGCAGGCCGGCTCGCTGCGTGCGCTCGAAGGCCAGCCCGGCGTGATGCAGGTGCGCGTCTGGGGCGCCGGCGACGCGCCGCTGCCGGCCACGGTGCGTGAAGTGTCGGCGGCTGCCGACGCCTCGACGCGCACCTTCCTGGTCAAGGCCGACATCGGCCGCGCCGCGGTGCGCCTGGGGCAGACCGCCACGGTGACGCTGGCGGTGCCCGCAGCCAGCGGTGCGTTGAAGCTGCCGCTGGCCGCGCTGTTCGAGCAGCAAGGGCAATCGCAGGTGTGGCTGCTCGACACGACGGCGATGACGGTGCGCGCGCAGCCGGTGCAGGTCGCCGGCGCCGAGGGCAACATGGTGCTGATCGCCAGCGGGCTGGCCGCGGGGCAGACGGTTGTCAGCGCGGGGGCGCACACGTTGACGGCCGGGCAGAAGGTTTCGCTCTACAGCGCCGCGCCTGCGGCGTCGCGCTGAGAGGGCCGGCCCATGCAAACCGAATCGGCCGACAGCACCTCGCGCTTCAACATCTCGCGCTGGGCGCTCGATCATCCGGCGCTGACGCGCTACCTGATGCTGGTGCTGATCGTGCTCGGCGCTGCGGCGTATTTCCAGCTCGGCCAGGACGAGGACCCGCCGTTTACCTTTCGCGCGATGGTGGTGCAGGCCTTCTGGCCGGGTGCTTCCGCCGAGCAGATGGCCGAGCAGGTGACGAGCAAGATCGAGCGCGCGTTGCAGGAAGTGCCGTACAGCGACGTCATCCGCAGCTACACCAAGCCGGGCGAGTCGCTGACGATCCTGCAGGTCAAGGAGGTGATCCGCGGGCGCGAGGTCAGCGACGCGTGGTACCAGGCGCGCAAGAAGGTAGGCGACATTCGCGGCACGCTGCCCACAGGCGTGATCGGCCCGGTGTTCAACGACGATTTCGGCGACGTCTTCGGCACGATCTACGCGTTGTCTGCCGACGGATTCTCGGATGAAGAGTTGCGCGAATTCGCCGACGACGTGCGCGAGCGGCTGCTGCGTGTCAAGGACGTGGCCAAGGTCGAGATCTTCGGCGCGCAGGCGGAGAAGGTCTTCGTCGAGATCTCGCACAAGCGCCTGGCCACGCTCGGGCTGGACTTCAACCAGGTGATCGCGCAGCTCTCGGCGCAGAACGCAGTCGAAGGCACGGGGCAGTTGAACGCCGGCAGCGAGAACCTGCAGGTGCGCATCGGCGGCCAGTTCAAGTCGATCAAGGAACTCGAGCAGTTCGCGATCCGCGGCGTCAATACGACGACGGGGCAGGCGACGCAGTTGCGCTTGGCGGACATCGGCAGCGTCAGCCGCGGCACGATCGATCCACCGCAGGTCAAAGTGCGGCACCAGGGCAAGGCCGTCATTGCTCTGGGCGTGTCAATGGCCAAGGGCGGCGACATCATCGCGCTCGGCAAATCGCTGCGCACCGAGACGAAAGCGATCCAGAGCACGCTGCCGGTCGGCATCGAGATGAGCCAGGTGCAGGACCAGCCGGAAGCGGTGTCGCGCTCGGTCGGCGAGTTCGTGCGCGTGTTGATCGAGGCCATCGTCGTCGTGCTCGCGGTGAGCTTCATCGCGCTGGGCTTTCACACGAAACCGTTTCGCGTCGACATCTGGCCCGGCCTCGTCGTCGGCATCACGATCCCGCTCGTGCTGGCGATCACCTTCGTCACGATGTTCTATTGGGGTGTCGGCCTGCACAAGATCTCTCTCGGCTCGCTGATCATCGCCCTCGGTCTGCTGGTGGACGACGCGATCATTGCCGTCGAGATGATGGTGCGCAAGATGGAGGAGGGCTACGACCGCCATCGTGCCGCGACCTTCAGCTACGAGCTGGTGTCGATGCCGATGCTGACCGGCACGCTGATCACCGCCGCGGGCTTCCTGCCGATCGGGCTGGCGAAGTCGGTGACGGGCGAATACACGTTCGCGATCTTCGCGGTGACGACGGCCGCGCTCGTCATCTCGTGGTTCGTCTCGGTGTATTTCGTGCCTTACCTCGGAGTGAAACTGCTGCGCACGCGGCCGCACGCCGATGGCGACCAGCCTCACGAACTGTTCGACTCGCCGTTCTACACACGTTTGCGCTCGCTGGTGAACTGGTGCGTGGCGCACCGCTGGATCACGCTCGGCATCACGTTGCTGACGTTTGCGCTCGGCATCGTCGGCATGGGCCGGGTGCAGCAGCAGTTCTTTCCGGACTCGAGCCGGCCGGAGGTGCTGGTCGATCTGTGGTTGCCCGAAGGAGCGACGTTCCAGGAAACCGAGGCCGTGGCCAAGCGATTCGAGGCCCGCATCGCCAAGGAAGAGGGCGTGGCCAGCGTGACGGGGTGGATCGGCAGCGGCGTGCCGCGCTTCTACTTACCGCTCGACCAGATTTTTCAGAACAGCAACGTCAGCCAGTTCATCGTGTTGCCGAAGGATTTGGCCGCACGCGACGCGCTGCGTGTGAAGCTGCCGGCGTTGCTGGCCACTGAGTTTCCTGAGGTGCGCGGCCGCTCGAAGGTGCTGCCCAACGGCCCGCCGGTGCCGTACCCGGTGATGTTTCGCGTCGTCGGCACCGATGTCGCCGGCGTGCGTGCGTGGACTGAGCAGGCCAAGACGATCCTGCAAGCGAACCCGAACATGCGCGGCATCAACGACAACTGGAACGAGCGCGTGAAGGTGCTGCGCTTGAACGTCGATCAGGACAAGGCGCGTGCGCTCGGCGTGACGAGCCAGAACATTGCCGTCGCCGCGCGCACCGTGCTGTCGGGCTCGACCGTCGGCCAGTATCGCGAGGGCGACAAGCTGATCGACATCGTGCTGCGCCAACCGGCGGATGAGCGCAACGCGATCACCGATTTGTCCACCGCGTACTTGCCCACGGCCAGCGGCCGCGCGATCCCGCTGTCGCAGATCGCGAACTTCGAGTTCGGATGGGAGCCGGGCGTGATCTGGCGCGAGGGCCGCAAGTTCGCCGCCACGGTCCAGGGCGATGTCGTCGAAGGCGTGCAGGGGCCGACGGTGACGTTCCAGGTCTGGCCCGAGTTGCAGAAGCTCAAAGCCAAGATGCCGCCGGACTACGACATCCAGATCGCCGGCGCCGTGGCCGAAAGCAGCAAAGGCCAGGATTCGATTGCGGTCGGCGTGCCGGTGATGCTCTTCATCATGTTCACGCTGCTCGTGCTGCAGTTGCAGAGCGTGTCGCGTGCCTTCCTCGTCGTGCTCACCGCGCCGATGGGCATTGCCGGCGTGGCCGGCGCGCTGCTGCTGCTGAATCGCCCTTTCGGCTTTGTCGCGCTGCTCGGCTTCATCGCGCTGGCCGGGATGATCATGCGCAACTCGGTGATACTGATCGACCAGATCGAGCAGGACCGCAAGAAGGG
>JANNJX010000596.1:0-1596 GCA_031396005.1 Burkholderiales bacterium | reverse complement strand
TCCTCCACACGCACCCATGGCGACTGTCGGCGATGCAGCCAGCTTGGCCTATCAGGCGCGGCGCGTGTACACCGAGGAGCTGGTCAAGGGCCTGCCGACGCTGATCAACTTCGTCGCCAACTGGGCGGCCTCGCCCGAGCGCAGCACGACGACGACGACCGACGCCTGGCAACTGCAGCGCGTTCGCGACCTCGTGGCCGACATGCGACAGCGCGGCGCGGCGTGGCACCAGGGCATGGTGGCGGCGTTGCAAGACGCGCTGCACCTGGGCGTGGTGCCCGGCACCACGGGCAGCGGCAATACCAAGCCCGGCGCCAAGCTCAAACTGTCGCTGGTCGAGGACGTGACCATCGAGCGCGAGATCACGGCCTCGCGTCTGGCGCTGGCCATCATGGACCGCGCCGGCTCCGAGTTCAGCGACCTGCGCGCCCGCGTTGCGCTGCTCGAGCGGCGCGAGGAACTCGAAGCCAACGACCTCTTGCGCCCCCATGTGCTGGCGCGCATCGTCGTCGATGCATGGACCGAGTCCGGCCTGCCCGACGCCACGCTGCGCGACGTGCAGCCCGTCTTGAACGAGGAGCTGTCGACGCTGACGCAGGAGGCCTACCACGAGGCCAACAGCATGCTGGTCGAGAACCGCGTGCTGGCCGAGATCGACCTGCGGCCGCTGATCCGGCGCACGCGCGGCGCGGTGGGGGCCAGCGGCTACTCGGGTGTCGTCAGCGAAGAGACGCGTCTGATGACGCGCAGTGGCGCGGCGGTGGTTGGCGCTGCGGCGTCGAGCCAGGACAGCGACAACGCCACCGCGGTGTTGCAGCGCCTGAACCGCATGATCGAGCGCCAGGTGCCGCAGTTTGCGCAAACCACCAACATCGGCACGCGCACGGTGTCGCCGGCGTTGTCGCAGGCTATCGGCCACGCGCAGCAGGGTGTGCAGCGGCGCTTGCAGGCCGCGCAAGGCAGGGACGCAAACGCGCCCACCGTCTCGCCGGCCCTGCTCGAAGAGTTGCAGGCGCGCAAGCAGGCGCTGAAGCGTGCGGCCGAAACACCGGCCGAGCGCGCGACGATCGAGATCGTCGCGCTGCTGTTCCAGAGCATCCTGACCGAAGAGCGCATCCCGCCGGCGCTGCGCGTCTGGTTCGCGCGGCTGCAGATGCCGGTGTTGCGCGTAGCGGTCGGCGAGCCCGACTTCTTCGCCACGATCGATCACCCGGCGCGCCGCCTGATCGACCGCATGGGCGCCTGCGTGATGGGCTTCGAGAGCTCGGCCGCAGCGATCGCCGGCGCGCTCGAAGGCGAGATCAAGCGTGTCGTCCAGGTTGTCGAGGCTTATCCGGATACCGGCCGGCGCGTCTTCCAGACCGTGCTAACCGAGTTCGAGCGTTTTCTCGAGAACTACTTCAAGAGCGAGAACGAGGCCACCAAGAAGGGCGTGTCGCTGGCGCAGCAGGTCGAGCAGCGCGAAACGCTGGCCATCCAGTACACGATCGAGCTGCGCAAGCTGCTCAACGAAGTGCCGGTGCAGGAGGGCGTGCGCCAGTTCCTGTTCCAGGTCTGGGCCGACGTGATGGCGATCACCGCGCTGCGCAACGGCGC
>JANNJX010000269.1:0-2541 GCA_031396005.1 Burkholderiales bacterium | reverse complement strand
TTGGCCTTGAAGCGAGCAAGAGCTCGAAGACGGCAAAAAATTCTTATACGGCCTGCGCAGCAGCGGTCGCGTCCTCCTGCAGGCCGAAACGGCGTAGGACAACCAGATCGGGCCATAGCCCAGAAGTAGCGTCGGCGGGTGTCATTGGCCCCTCGCGTAGGACACCTACTACGCAGCACCGCACCGTCGTCTGCTGTGCGTGGCCGCACAAAGAGTCAGACTCATCGCACCACATGCTCATGAACGGGTTCTTCTTTAGCCAGGGATTGGACATTGCGCGGTTCCGATGAATGTGGTGCGATGAGTCTGACTCTTTGTGCGGCCACGCACAGCAGACGACGGTGCGGTGCTGCGTAGTAGGTGTCCTACGCGAGGGGCCAATGACACCCGCCGACGCTACTTCTTCGCTATGGCCCGATCTGGTTGTCCTACGCCGTTTCGGCCTGCAGGAGGACGCGACCGCTGCTGCGCAGGCCGTATAAGAATTTTTTGCCGTCTTCGAGCTCTTGCTCGCTTCAAGGCCAATTTCCCGAGGAAACCCCAATGAACGCATCCACCCTGCCGCCATCGCAGACCGCACCTGCCGACAAAGACCTTACCGCGCAGGCCCGTCCCGGGCACGGCGTTCCGTCGCAAGACCCGAACCCCGCGGCACAAGTTGCGCTGGAGCCCGAGGACGCTGAGCGCGAGGCCAAGTCGGTGATGGTCGGCGGCGGCGTGGTGGGCGGTGCGGCCATCGGCGCGACCATCGGCGTCGCCGTGGCCGGCCCGGTGGGTGTGGTGGTTGGTGGGGCGTTGGGTGCCGTGGCCGGCGCAGTGGGTGGCGCCGCTGCTGGCGGCAGGGCGAGCGCGGCGGAATCGGGAAGCCCCGGCACAACGCCCACACGCCCGATGCACCTGCATGTCGAGGACAGCGGCGGCAGCGGTCGACCGGTGGTGCTGATCCACGGCTGGCCACTTTCGGCCCAGGCCTGGGAACCGCAGGTGTTGGCGCTGCGCGCTGCGGGCTATCGCGTGGTGGCATATGACCGCAGGGGCTTCGGCCGATCGGACAAGCCAGAAACGGGTTACAGCTACGACACGCTGGCCGACGATTTGCAGCGCGTCATGGACCAGTGTGAACTGCAGGATGTGACTCTGGTGGGTTTCTCGATGGGCGGCGGCGAAGTGGCGCGCTACATCGCACGCCATGGCGAATCGCGCCTGCACAGCGTGGTGTTCGCCGCGGCCGTGCCGCCGTACCTGATGAATACGGCCGATAACCCCGACGGCCCGCTCACTTCCGCGAAGGCGCAGCAGAAGAAGGAGGCGTTCGAACAGGACCGCAGTGGCTACTTCGACCAGTTCACGACGGCCTTCTTCTCGGCCAACGGTGTGCTGCTGGTCACCGAGTCGCAGCGTCGCGAGGCGCTCGCCCTGTGCGAGCAGTCGGCGCAGCATGCGGCGCTGGCCTGCATGGATTCCTTCGCCACCACCGACTTCCGCAAAGACCTGAAGAAGCTGACGCTGCCCACGCTGGTGATCCACGGCGACTCGGACGCAATTGTGCCCTTTGAAGGTTCGGGCCAGCGCACCCACCATGCGTTGCATCACAGCAAGCTGATCAAGGTAATTGGCGCGCCGCACGGGTTGAATGTGTCTCACGCGCCGGCGTTCAACGATGCACTGCTGTCCTTCTTGAAGGAGTGAGACGCCGGGGAGTCGCCGACGCGTGCGGCCGCGCCTTGCGCGGGTACACGGCGCTTGTGGTACCGAAGCGAACTGGGACTCCGACACTCAGCAACCTCCACTACCTTACCTGCGCCAGAACTCGCCGGTGGCCGAGATTGGACTTGAGCGCATCCATCGCGGCTTGGTCAGCGACGAAGCGGGCGTCGAATCTGTCGGGGCCACGTGGGTGATCCGTAGGCTGGCCGAACTGCTCGACTGGAATTGTGCGGAGTGCTATGCGGCGCTCAGCCCGCGCGGCTGGATGACGGCGACGGTCCACAGGTCAGCGCACGCTCGAACTTCACTTTCGGCCATGAGCGCACGTTCCGGCGCGAACCGCAAAGCGGCTGTCTGCCGGTTCAAATCGGTGCCGATAGGCGTTGTATCGCTGATCGACCGCCACCCGCTGGGCGCGACCGGCAGGAATGCCACAAACGTGCTCACGACTTGCCGGGCTGCTGTGGCTCGTCGCCCTCGTTGTTCCGTTCCGTCGACTGGCCCGCATCTTCGCGCCGACCCGCCTGACGCGCGCGCTCCAGCATGAATTCGATGAAGGTCGAGGCGGCGCGCGTGTGATGTCGGTTCGGCATGTACAGCATGTACATCCGGGTGCCGAAGATGCTCAGGCGCCATCCGGGCAGAGCGGTCACCACATCGCCCCGCTCGACGTCCTGCTGCACGACGTAGTCCGGCACCATGCCGATGCCCAGCCCGGCCAGCACGGCTTGGCGCAGGAACAGGTAGTTCTCGGAAATCAGCGTCGGCTCGACGATCACTTCATGCCGCTCGCGTCCCTCGTAGGCGGTGACGCGAAGGTGGCGGCTCACCACC
>JANNJX010000234.1:0-3883 GCA_031396005.1 Burkholderiales bacterium | reverse complement strand
TCAACAGCGCGGCGATCGTCTCGCGCTCCTCGACAGACAGCAGGTCGCCGTCGGCCGCGAGCGCCGAGCGTGTGGCCAGCACCATGCGCTCCGCCTCGACACGCGCCTCGCGCAACGCGCGTGCGGCAGCATCGACGTCAGCGGCGCCGAAACCCTCTTTCAACATGCGCGCGATGTCGTCGTCGGCCAGGCCGTAGCTCGGCTTGACGTTGACCTTGGCTAGGGCGCCGCTGGTCAACTCGCGCGCCGACACCGCAAGCAGGCCGTCGGCATCGACTTCGAAGGTGACGCGGATGCGCGCCGCGCCGGCCACCATCGGCGGGATGCCGCGCAGCTCAAAGCGCGCCAGCGAGCGGCAATCGGCCACCAGCTCGCGCTCGCCCTGCACGACGTGCAGCGCCAGCGCGGTCTGGCCGTCCTTGAAGGTCGTGAAGTCCTGCGCCTTGGCCACCGGGATCGTGCTGTTGCGCTCGACGACGCGCTCGACCAAGCCACCCATCGTTTCCAGGCCGAGCGACAAAGGGATCACATCGAGCAACAGGATTTCGCCGTCACGCGAGTTGCCGGCCAGCGCGTTGGCCTGAATCGCGGCGCCGACAGCGACGACCTCATCGGGATTCAGGTTGGTCAGCGGCTCGCGGCCGAAGAGCTCACCCACCGCCATGCGCACCGCCGCCATGCGCGTCGAGCCGCCCACCATGACGACGCCCTGCACGTCGGCGCGCGTCACGCCGCCGTCGCGCAGCACGCGCTTGACGGCGGCGAGCGTGCGCTCGATCAGCGGTTTGCACAGCGCATCGAGCTGCGCGCGCGTGACGATCTGTCGGACGGCGCCGCTGTGCAACGTCACCGTGTCGGCGTCGCTCAGCGCTTCTTTCGCAGCGCGGGCGGCAACGAGCAGCGCGCGCTGTTGATGCGGCGTCTCGAGCGTCGAGCCCGATTGCGCCAGCGCCCAGTCGGCCAACACGGCGTCGAAGTCGTCGCCGCCCAACGCCGCATCGCCGCCGGTGGCGACGACTTCGAAGACGCCTTGCGTCAGGCGCAGCAGCGAGATGTCGAACGTGCCGCCGCCCAGGTCGTAGACCGCGTACAAACCTTCGCTCGCGTTGTCCAATCCGTAAGCCACGGCAGCGGCGGTCGGCTCGTTGATCAGGCGCAGCACGTTCAAGCCGGCAAGCTGCGCGGCGTCTTTCGTCGCCTGGCGTTGCGCGTCGTCGAAGTAAGCCGGCACCGTGACCACCGCGCCGAACAACTCGTCGGTGTCGAAGCTGTCTTCGGCGCGCTGGCGCAGCGCGGCCAGGATTTCGGCCGAAACCTCGACCGGCGTCTTCACGCCATCGCGCGTTTCGATCGCGACCATGCCCGGCTTGTCGATGAAGCGGTACGGCAGCCGCTCGTGGCCGGCCACGTCGGCCAGCGCGCGGCCCATCAAACGCTTGGCCGAGACGACGGTGTTGAGCGGATCTTCGGCGACGGCTTCGAGCGCCTGCTGGCCGATCTGCCGGCGGCCGCCGTCGAGGTAGCGCACAGCCGACGGCAGGATCGCGCGGCCCTGCGCATCGGGCAGGCACTCGGCGACGCCACTGCGCACTGCGGCGACGAGCGAATGCGTCGTGCCGAGGTCGATGCCGACCGCGATGCGCCGGGTGTGCGGGTCGGGCGATTGGCCAGGTTCGGAGATCTGGAGGAGCGCCATCAGCTATCGACCGATTCGAGCCGTTGCGACAAGTCGCCGCGGAACTTCTGAATGAACATCAGCGCGCGCACGCGCTCTGCGGCTGCGATCGGCGTTTTCTCGTCGTCGAGAAGGCGGGCGACCTGGTGCAGCAGTTCACTTTCCGTGCGACGCACTTCCGAAACAAGAGCGGCCAGCGCATCGACATCGCCGCGCGCCTCGTCGAGCGCTTCGCGCCAACCCATCTGTTGCATCAAAAACGCCGCCGGCATCGCCGTGTTGCGCTCGGCGTCGATCGGCGCGCCGCGCAGCTCGCACAGGTAGCCCGCACGCGAGAGCGGCTCGCGCAGCCGGTGGTAGGCCTCGTTGACGCGCACCGACCATTGCATCGCCACGCGCTGCGCGGCTGCGCCCTCGGCAGCAAACTTGTCGGGGTGCGCCGAGCCTTGTAGCTTGCGCCAGCGCGCGTCGAGATCGGCGCGGTCCTGCGCGAACTGCTCGGGCAGATCGAACAAGACAAAGTCGTTGTCGCTGAGGTTCACATCAGGCCCCCACCGGGCTGTCCCAAAGGAGCCTGGCCTCCGGCGCGAGCAACTCGCTCATCGACGGGATGCGGTTCGCTTCGGGTTCGTACAGGTCGCGGAGATAGCGGTCGAGTGCGCCCAACAACGCGACGACCTGGGGATGATCGGCGCGCTCCGGCTTGATCTCGATCGTCGAGTTCACACCCGGAACGACTCGCCGCAGCCGCAGCGGTCCTTCTCGCGCGGGTTGTGGAACTTGAAGCCTTCGTTCAAGCCCTCGCGCACGAAGTCGAGTTCGGTGCCGTCGATGTAGGGCAGGCTTTTCGGATCGACCAGCACCTTGACGCCATGGCCTTCGAAGACGATGTCTTCGGGCGCCACGTCGTCGGCGTACTCGAGCTTGTAGGCCAGCCCCGAGCAGCCCGTGGTCTTGACGCCCAGGCGCACGCCCACGCCCTTGCCGCGGCGCGACAGGTAACGCGTGACGTGGCGCGCGGCGGCTTCAGTGAGCGTGACTGGCATTCGCCGTTCTTCCGTGCTTGGTCTTGTAGTCTTCGACGGCGGCCTTGATCGCGTCCTCGGCCAGGATCGAGCAGTGGATCTTCACCGGCGGCAGCGCCAGCTCCTGCGCGATGCGGTCGTTCTTGATCGTCAACGCTTCGTCGAGGCTCTTGCCTTTGACCCACTCCGTGACGAGCGAACTCGAAGCGATCGCCGAGCCGCAGCCATACGTCTTGAAGCGCGCGTCTTCGATCAGGCCCGTGGCCGGGTTGACCTTGATCTGCAGCTTCATCACGTCGCCGCACGCCGGCGCACCGACCATGCCGGTGCCGACCGTGTCGTCGCCCTTGTCGAAGCTGCCGACGTTGCGCGGGTTTTCGTAATGCTCGATGACTTTGTCGCTGTAGGCCATGATCGTGTCCTTAATGTGCTGTCCACTGAATCGTCGAGATGTCGATGCCGTCCTTGTACATCTCCCACAAGGGCGACAGGTCTCTCAACTTGGCGACGCGGTCGCGGATCAAACCCGCCGCGTGGTCGATTTCTTCGGTAGTGCTGAAGCGACCGATCGTCATGCGCAGACTCGAATGCGCCAGCTCGTCGCTGCGGCCCAAGGCGCGCAGCACATAGCTCGGCTCCAGGCTGGCGCTCGTGCAGGCCGAGCCCGACGACACCGCGATGCCCTTGCAGCCCATGATCAGCGACTCGCCTTCGACGAAGTTGAAGCTCATGTTCAGGTTGTGCGGCACGCGCTTGTCGAGGTGACCGTTGACGAAGACCTGTTCGACGTCACTCAAGCCGCGCAGCAGGCGCTGCTGCAAGCCGCGGATGCGCTCGCCTTCGATCGCCATCTCGGTCTGTGCAATCGCAAACGCCTCGCCCATGCCGACGCATTGATGCGTCGGCAAGGTGCCCGAGCGCATGCCGCGCTCGTGGCCGCCGCCGTGCATCTGGGCCTCGATGCGCACGCGCGGCTTGCGCCGCACATAGAGCGCGCCGATGCCCTTGGGGCCATAGGTCTTGTGCGAGGCCAGGCTCATCAGATCGACCGGCAGCGTGGCCAGGTTGATCGCCACCTTGCCGGTGGCCTGCGCCGCGTCGACGTGAAAGATGATGCCGCGCTCGCGGCAGATCGCGCCGATGGCCGGGATGTCCTGAATGACGCCGATCTCGTTGTTGACGA
>JANNJX010000212.1:0-6381 GCA_031396005.1 Burkholderiales bacterium | reverse complement strand
GCCAGCATGCGCGCCGTGCCTTCGCCCAGGCCCGAGGCGCCGCCGGTGACGATGAAAACCTTGCCTGCGATGTCCATGCGTTTTGTCTCCTCAGGCGAGCGCGACCAGCGCGCGCGCCGTGATCTGATCGACCGTGCCGGTCCCGTCGATCTTGCGGCAGCGCGGCGCGGCAGCGTCGCCGGATGCCGACCATTTGGCGTAGTACGCCACCAGCGGCCGTGTCTGGCTCTGATAGACCTCGAGCCGTTTGCGCACGGTGTCGACTTTGTCGTCGTCACGCTGGATCAGCGGCTCTCCGGTGGTGTCGTCTTTGCCGGCCACCTTCGGCGGGTTGAACTTGACGTGGTAGCTGCGGCCCGAAGCGACGTGGAAGAGGCGGCCGCTCATGCGTTCGATGATGGCCTCGTCGGGTACGTCGATTTCGAGCACGGCGTCGAGCTTCACGCCCGCGGCCTTCATCGCTTCGGC
This sequence comes from Burkholderiales bacterium, assembly GCA_031396005.1. Taxonomy (GTDB): domain Bacteria; phylum Pseudomonadota; class Gammaproteobacteria; order Burkholderiales; family Burkholderiaceae_C; genus CADEEN01. Next base: position 5,913 of record JANNJX010000212.1, on the reverse strand, counting down.
CTGCGCGATGGTGCGCGGGAAGCCGTCGAAGAGGAAACCGTTGGCGCAGTCGGCCATCGCGATGCGCTCCTCGACCAGGCCGATGATGATGTCGTCGCTGACCAGCGCGCCGGCGTCCATCACCTTCTTGGCAGCCACGCCGAGCGGCGTGCCGGCCTTGACCGCCGCGCGCAGCATGTCCCCGGTGGAGACTTGCGGGATGCCGTAGTGCTTGCACAGGAAGGCGGCTTGCGTGCCCTTGCCGGCGCCGGGCGCCCCCAACAGGATGAGTCTCATCGCGTCCCTCGTTATGGTGTGGTCTGGTCGGGCCGATTATCGCGGCTGGGCGTACAGAAGCCTGACGCGCTGCAGGTCTTCGAGGGTATCCACGCCCGGCCCCGGTACCTGCCCGGTGACATGCACGGCGATGCGCTCGCCGTGCCAGAGCACGCGCAACTGCTCGAGCGCTTCGCTGCGTTCGAGCGGCGCCATCGGCAGCGTCGGAAAGCGGCGCAGGAAGGCGGCGCGGTACGCGTACAGGCCGACGTGGCGCAGCGCCGGTGGATCTTGTGGCAGGGCGGTGGCGCCGCGCGCGCTGCCGTCACGCCACCATGGCAGCGGCGCACGAGAGAAGAGCAGGGCGCGCGAGGACGCATCGAGCACAACCTTGACGACGTTCGGGTTCAGGTAGTCGGCCAGGTCGTCGATCGCGTGGGCGACGGTCGACATCACGCAGTCGCTGCGCTGCCCGAGCAACGCGGCGCAGGCATCGATCAGCGACGGCTCGATCAGCGGCTCGTCGCCTTGCACGTTGACGACCACCGCGTCGTCGGCCAGGCCGAGCAGCGTGCAGGCCTCGGCTAGCCGATCGCTGCCGCTGGCATGGTCGACGCGCGTCATCAGCGCACGCACGCCGTGCTGTTCGCAAGCGCGCACGATCGAGTCGTGGTCGGTTGCCACGATCACCTCGCGCGCACCCGACAGCGCCGCGCGTTGCGCCACGCGCACCACCATCGGTGCGCCGCCGATATCAGCCAGCGGTTTGTCAGGCAAGCGCGTGGACGCCAGCCGCGCCGGGACGATGACGGTACAAGCGGTCACGACGCTTCCGGGTCGTAAGGCTGCGCCTCGCCTTCGAGCATCACCGGAATGCCATCACGGATCGGAAACGCCAGCCGGTCGGCATGGCAGGCCAGCGCCGTCGGCCGCTGCTCGGCGTCGCGCAGCATCACCAGCTTGCCCTTGCACAGCGGGCAGACGAGCAGTTCGATCAGACGGTGGTCAATGGCGGCCATGACGTGGTGCGGCTCGGTGGGTTCGGGAACAGGCGCTTGATCGCCGCGGCAAAGCCGAGGTCGAACTCCAAGTCTAGCGGCGCGACCCAGACGCGCGTGCGACCGAACGTCATGCCGGCGAGCTTGACGGCGTCCTTCTCGGTCAGCACCACGTCGCTGGTGCCGCGCGGCCAGGGCAGTTCGACGAAGTCGTGGTGGTCGGGCAGCGGCAGCGCCGTAAAAGTCAGGCCGTGATCACGCAGTTGCGCGAAGAAGCGTCGCGGCGCGGCGATGCCGGCCACGGCGACCACATGCTGCTCACGCAGCGCGGCCCAACTGTCGGCCAGCGGCTCGTGGCCACAGCGCCAGTCTTCCAGGCTGAGCACGCCGGTCAGGTGACGCGATGCTATCCATCCGGGCAAGGTCAGCGGCGGTTGCCAGGTGTTGTAGAGCACGAGCGTGTTCGGCGGCACCACTTCGGGCAGCGGCTCGCGCAGCGGGCCGGCTGGCAGCAACAGGCCGTTGCCGGCGCCACGCTCGTCGAAGACGACGACCTGAGCATCGCGCGCCAGGCGGTGGTGCTGCAGCCCGTCGTCAGAGATCAGGATGTCCACCGTCGGGTGCTCGCGGCGCAAGGCGCGCGCTGCGGCGACGCGGTTGCGCCCGACAACCACCGGCGCCTCGGTGCGCAGGTGGATCAGCAGCGGCTCGTCACCGCACTCGCTGGCGCTGCTGTCGCCGTGAACGGCCAGCACGCCTGTGGTGCGCCGGCCGTAGCCGCGCGACACCACGCCCGGCGTCCAGCCGTAGGCGCGGAGCAGCCGCACCAGCGCGATCACGGTCGGCGTCTTGCCGGCGCCGCCGACGATCAGGTTGCCGACCACGATCACCGGCACGTCGAGCCGCCGCGGCCACGTCAGCGCCTTGTGCAGGCGCGCCAGTGCGGCGTAGAGGCCACTCAGCGGGCGCAGGCGGCGTGCCAACGCGTTGGGGGTCGACTGCCACCAGGCGGCTTGCAGCGCGTCGGCAAAACGCGTGGCGGGGCTGCCCGGCAAGGTGCGGCGAGGGTGCGTCAGCGCGCGGCCGCGCCGTCGCCCGTCTGCGCGGCAAACGTCAACCGCGGCAGGCCGGCGCGCCGCGCCGCGTCGAGCACGTTGATCACCGCCTGGTGCGCGGCGGTGGCATCGGCCGAGACGATGACCACCGGATCCTTCTGGTCCCTGGCCGCGGCCGTCAGCGCGGCGGCGAGCCTGTCGACGTTGCGGCCTTCGACGGCCAATCGGTTGACGGCGTAGCGACCGTCGGCAGCCACGGAGACGATGATCTCGGCCGGCCGGTCGCGCAGCTTGTCGGCCTCGGCCGAGGGTAGCGTGAGCTGCAGCTCGGTGAACTTGGAGTACGTCGTCGACATCATCAGGAAGATCAGCACCACCAGCAGGATGTCGATGAAGGCGATCAAGTTGATCTCCGGCTCCTCGGCCCGCGGCTTGCGAAAGTTCACGCCGCGGCTCCCGCCGCAGCCGACTTGCGCACCGCAAAGCGCATCAGGTGCGGCACCAGGCGCTCGGCCGCCTGCTCCATATCGATCGTGTACTCGTCGACACGGCCGCGGAAGAAGCGGTAGAACATCAGCGCCGGAATGGCGACCATCAGACCGAAGGCGGTGTTGTAAAGGGCGATCGAAATGCCCTGCGCCAACTGCGCCGGGTTGGTGCCGCCGGTGGGCGCCTGCGAGCCGAAGATCTCGATCATGCCGACCACGGTGCCGAACAAGCCCATCAGCGGCGCCGCGGTGGCCACCGTGCCGAGCGTGTTCAGGTAGCGCTCCAGGCGATGCACCATGACGCGGCCGGCGTTCTCGAAGACCAGACGCAGCGTGTCCTCGCCCAACCGCGGTTCGGCGACCACGGCGCGCAGCCCGGCGGCCAGCACGCCGCCGAGCGACGAGCTGCTGCCGAGCTTGTTGATGACGTCGGGCGAAGGCAGGCTGGTGCGCGTCAGCGCCACCACCTCGTCGAGCAGTTTCTCCGGCGCGACGCGCCCGCGGCGCAGCATCAGCGAGCGCTCGATGACCAGCGCCAGGCCGACGATCGACAGGAGGATGAGCGGATAGATCGGCCAGCCGGCAGCTTGAATGATCGAAAACAATGGCGCGCTTCCCGTGGGTGAGGTTGACGACGATACAGTGCCCGGCGTGACACGAAGGCAGTGCCGCAAAGCGCGGCGATTATGGTCCCTCGCCGAGCCGGGGAGCCGTTGCCACGCGTCGATCGCCGGCCCGCAGAGGCCTTATGTGCGCTGGCGCACATTTGATCCACCGAAACTGTGGACAACTGTGTGGGTAAGCAGCGCGCAGACGGCGCAAGATCGCATGGCAATGGGCTTGGCAACACATTGCACAAACATAGGGCATGAAAAAAGACTTTCAAATCAATCACTTGCAACGCATACCCTTGCTTTACGGGGGGCTATGCAGTGCTTTGAGCCGAAGCTGTGCGGCTGTGGAGCACTTGCTGCGCCTCGGTAACCGGACAGGTCGTGGTTGAGGCTGCGGCGCCGGCCGCGCGGGCTTGGAGCGTGGCGGCGCTGCTGCTGGCCATCAGCGACACGCTGGCCGCGCGCTTCGGCGCCTGCGCGGTCCAGGGCGAGCTCTCGGGCTTCACGCGCGCGGCCAGCGGGCACTGCTACCTGACGCTGAAGGACGCCGACGGCGCCGCGGCGTCGGTGCGCTGCGCGATGTTCCGCCGCGCCGCGTCGCTGCTCGACTTCACGCCGCGCGACGGCCAGCAGGTCGAGCTGCGCGGCCGCGTTGCGGTCTACGAGCCGCGCGGCGAAATGCAGTTCGTCGTCGAGTCGATGCGCGCGCTCGGCGCCGGCTCGCTGTTCGAGCAGTACCTGCGCTTGAAAGCCAGGCTCGATGGCGAGGGCTTGTTCGACGCTGCGAAAAAGCGCGCGCTGCCGCCGTTTGCGCGCAGCGTCGGCATCGTCACCTCGCTGGCCGGCGCGGCGCTGCACGACATGCTGACGACGCTGGCGCGGCGTGCGCCGCAGGTGCGGGTGCTCGTCTATCCGTCGCTCGTGCAGGGCGGCGAAGCGCCGGCGGCGCTGTTGTCGGCGTTGACGGCCGTGGCGCAACGCCGTGAAGTCGATGTGCTGATCGTCGCCCGCGGTGGCGGCTCGATCGAGGATCTGTGGGCCTTCAACGACGAGCGTGTCGTGCGCGTGCTGGCGGCGATGCCGATGCCCGTCGTCAGCGGCGTCGGCCACGAGACTGACGTCACGCTGTGCGACTTTGCGGCTGACCTGCGCGCCGCCACGCCGACGGCCGCCGCCGAACTCGTAGCGCCCGAGCGCGACGCCTTGTTCGCTGCGCTCGTGCAGACAGCGCGCCAGATGCAGCGCAACGCCCGCCGTCGCCTCGACGGGCAGGCCCAAAGCCTTGACCGCCTGGCGCTGCAACTGACGCGGCCGGGGCAGGCCGTGTCGCGCGCGCAGCAGCAGTTGCAGGCGCTGGCGCACCGGCGCGAGCGCGGATTGGCGCGCGCGATCGAGGCGCTCGCCGCGCCGCCGAGGCGGCTTCGCGAGCAACTGCAACGCGCCGCCACCGCGCGCCTGCACGCCGAGCGGTCGCGCCTGGCCGCACTCGGCGGCCGGCTCGGTGCGCTCGATCCGACACGCGTGTTGGCGCGCGGCTACGCCTTCGTGCTCGACGAGCAGCAACGCGCGGTGACGTCGGCGCACGCGGTCAGCGCCGGGCAGCCGCTGGCGCTGCGTTGGCACGACGGCCAGGCCAGCGTTCGCGTTGTAGGCGAATGACCCGTTTGTCGTGCGCCTGTGGCCCGGTTGCCTAGAATCAGTTTCTCCCCCTCAAACACCACAGGACACGCTCATGGAACACACCCTGCCGCCGCTGCCGTTTCCGATCGACTCGCTGGCACCGCACTACAGCAAGGAGACGCTCGAGTTCCATCACGGCAAGCACCACAACGCCTACGTGGTCAACCTGAACAACCTGCAAAAGGGCACCGAGTTCGAAGCGATGACGCTCGAGGACATCGTCAAGAAAGCCTCCGGCGGCGTCTACAACAACGCCGCGCAGATCTGGAACCACACTTTCTTCTGGAACTGCATGAAACCCAACGGGGGCGGCGAGCCGTCCGGCGCGCTGGCGCTGGCCATTAACGCCAAGTGGGGCTCTTATGCTGCTTTCAAGGAAGCTTTTGTAAAGTCAGCCGTGGGTAACTTTGGTTCCGGCTGGACCTGGCTGGTCAAGAAGGCTGATGGTTCGGTGGATATCGTCAACATGGGCGCCGCCGGGACGCCACTCACCAGCGCCGACAAGGCCTTGCTGACGGTGGATGTGTGGGAGCATGCCTACTACATCGATTATCGCAATATGCGCCCCAAGTATGTCGAAGCATTCCTTGACAAACTGGTGAACTGGGGCTTTGCCGAAGCCAACTTCGTCTGAGGGTTTCCCGCATAAAAAAAGCCACCTCATTGCGGTGGCTTTTTTTTGCAACTTGGCACCCTGTTCTTGTGAACAGCCGCTGGAAAGCCATAAAAAATTAAAGCGTCATTTGGTCTCAAACGGCTTCCCGCCGAGCTTGAATCCGGCCTTGATGCCTTTTTTGCCGAACCAGCCCTGGTTCATTTCCAG